>URNE01000132.1 GCA_900549045.1 uncultured bacterium
TAAGACCCGCCGCGCGGCAGCCCTGAAAGCTCTGCTCGACGATTCCGGTCGTTTTCTGGCCACGGTGCAGATCGGTGTTACATTTGCCGGTTTTCTTGCCAGTGCATTTGCAGCGGAAGCGTTTTCCGACAGAATCACAACCTGGCTGGAATCCTTTGGCTTGACTGTTTTGAGCCATGAACGCATGGACACGATTGTGGTAATTGTGATAACGGTGCTGCTTTCTTATGTTTCCCTTGTTTTCGGGGAACTCGAACCCAAAAAACTGGGAATTGTCTATGCCGAAGTTTTTTCTTACAATGCGGCATTGCCGATCAACGGATTGGCGCGTCTTTCCACTCCTTTTGTCAAACTGCTGGATTCTTCCGTCAATCTTGTGCTGCGGCTCACCGGCTGCCGCAATACACGGGAACCGGCTGTCACGGAAGATGAAATTCGGGCAATGGTTTCCCTTGGGACGGAAACCGGAGCCGTGAAGCGGGCGGAAAAAGAAGTGATTGAAAATGTATTTGCCTTCACGGATAAACCGGTGTCTTCCATTATGACGCACCGGATTTCAATCGAAGGAATCAATATTGCGGATTCGCCGGAGAGCATACATCAACAGCTGTTGAATTGCGGACGGTCCCGGCTGGTGATTTACAGACGGAGTCTGGACGATATATCCGGATATATCCTTTTACGGGAATATTTTTCGCATTATTGCCGGACGGGTAAATATCCATCATTGGAGTCCGTTATTCGTCCCGTTCTGCTGGTGCCGGGCAGCGCCCATGCTGAAACGGTGTTCAGCACAATGCGTCTGGAACAGCGTGCGCTGGCCGTGGTTCTGGATGAATTCGGCGGAACAAACGGAATCGTTACTTTTTCTGATGTTATTGAAGATCTGCTGGGGGCGGTTCACGAAGAGCTGGATGTTCCGCAGAAATCGCCCATGGTTGAATCATGCGGGAAAAACTGCTGGCGGGTTGATCCGATGATTCAGCTGAACGAGTTGAAACAGGAAACATCCCTGGATCCGTTTCCCGGTCATTATGGAACGCTTGGCGGAGTTCTTTTCAACAGGTTGAAACGGATTCCCGGACAAGGAGAAGTTTTGGAGTTGCCGGACTGCGGATTGATGCTGAAGTTTGAAAAAGTTGACGGGCTGCGCATTCGGGAAGTCCGCATCAGCCGCAGATAAATTGAGTCTGAAAAGCGGAAAATCATTTGTCCCGTACGGAAAACGTTATTGTATCGGCAATTGGCTTGGCTTGCATACAAGACGGCTTTCTGCATGAAACAATTTGGCGATATGGTCGGGATTACGAGAAACATCATCCATGTATGTTCCCTTTATTTTCCCGCCAGCAGAGAACGGACTTTTTCCGCAAGGGCGTCGGCGTACAGAGTCATGCCGAGGTCGTTGGGATGAACGAGGTCGGTGTAACATTCGCAGAAGTCGTCGCCGAGAACGGAGAGACCGTCGAGGAATGCGTGACCGGTCCGTCTGTGCGCGGCGGTCCGGCGGGTACGCCATTCGGAGGCCGGGTTTTCGTTCGGAACGCGCAGGTGCGACACGGTCAGAATCGGCGTCTCCGGATGCGCGTCATGCAGGATGCGGCAGAATTCCGGAAGAGTTTTTTCGAGCTCCTCCGGAGAAACATTGGCGTCGTATGCGAGGATATAGATGCGCGGGTCGGGGATCCCGGCGAGTTCCTGTGCGACGACGGCTTCGCCGTGTCCGCTTCCGGAAAATCCGAAGTTCAGAAGCGGCATGCCGAGTTTCCGCGAAAGCCGGTTCGCCATCGCAAGTCCCGGACGCGATGCGCAACAGCCGTGTTCAATCGAGGTTCCGTAAAGAACAACCGGGCGCGGGTCGGCAGAGACTGGCGCCGGTTCGCAATGAGCGTTTTCAGATAAAGCGATGCCGAATTCGATGACTTCCGCGTAGAGCGGAAAATAGAGGCGGTATGTATGCGAGGTTCCGTCTCCGTCGGAAAACAGAGTCGCAGTGCAGGCGTGAACAGGATAGCCTACTTCATCGAAGTTGAGACGCGAGATTCCGCAGTAGCTGCCGTCGCGGTAGAGATCAAAGCCGATTCGACCGTAGGTCATGATGTCGGCGGAATTGTTGATGACGCGTACGCGAGAGCGGATTCTGATGAACTTCGAATCGGTGGTGAAGCAGAGCACCCCGCTTGCGGATTGACGGGCATAGACCTGAACTCCGGGCGGCAGTTTGTCTGAAATGTTCAAGCGGTGAAACGGTTCCCCCGGTTTGCGGAACGCGAATCCTTCCAGACGGAACCGGGGATCATCGGCGGAGAAAAAATGTTCATTTCCGGCGTGTTCCGCTTCAACCGCCATATATTTATCGTGCTTTTCCATAAAGTTTTCCCTTTTTGAATTTCAGAAAACCCGTTTCAGGTACGGGTTTTCATAAGATAGCACATGATTGCCAGATTGTCAATGCGGTTTCATTTTTTGTACCCGATGATCATGACGGTTTCTTCCGGCGCAAGCGGCTCTTCGAGAACGGTTCCGCCATTCCGGCGGACACGGTTCCGAGCGAAGGCCGTATAGGAGGTTTCCAGCTCGACCCGCGCGGTGACGGAGGTCTGAGTGCGGTTGCCGAGAATGAAGACATCTGCGTCCGGACCATGCATGACGCTGCATTCGATTTCTGCGGAGGGGGCAACGTTGAGAACCGGTTTCACGCCATGGCGGAACGCGAATTCCGCCATGGCGTTCATGGTGGCTTCATCGGAGCCCAGACGCTGAAGTCCGAGGGAGATGCAAGAGCCGGCAAGGAGCGTTTCACCTTTGCCGAATTTGTTGCGGACGATGAGCGCTTTTCCGTTTTCTTCCGCAAGAACATTTCCTGTGGTCGGGGCAAGGTACTGGCGGAACATGTATCCGCGCAGAGAGCCGAGACGGAACTCTGTATCGCGGGCGGCAATGAAGTCCGCTTCCTGACAGCCGAACATCTCATCCAGACCGTGTCCGGGGATCATGCGGCGCAGGAAAACGTGTTCGTCCAGATATGCGCAGCGTCCATCCGCCCAGACGGCGCCGCCGTTTGCGGTGAATTCGCGGATTTTGTCCGCAACCGCCTTCGACATGACCATGACATGCGGGAGATAGAGCACTTTGTACTGGTTGAGAACGCCTTCCTCAATCTGGCATTCGGTGATGTAATTGACCGCGATGTGCGCATGGTTCAGCGCTTTGTAACAGCCGTAGCAGGCGCGGTTGTGATCGTCTCCTTCGGTGACGTGCGGTTTGCTCTGATGCTGCAGAAGCGTCAGATTGCGCGTATTGACGGAGGCGAGAATCGCAACTTCCGGTTTGACCGGTTCCGCTTGGGCGAGGATTTCCGCATTCGCGCGGATGTCGGCGCCGAAGAGTTTTGCGGCTTCCGAACGTTCCGTCGGTCCGCCGTCATGAACGCGGCGCAGGCTGAATTCGCCGACTTCCATCATGCTGGAACGCCAGGACTGCCACTCCCAGAAGAGAACCCCGCGCAGACCGCGTCCGAGCGAATGATAGAGCGTGTGCGTGATGTCTTCCGGGGATGGAGTGAATTTGAACTGGTGGTAATAGGTTGTTCCCGCCTGGAATTCGCCGACCCATGCGTCGCGTCCCTGCGCCCAGCTTCTTGCGGAGTCGATGCAGTGCAGATAGAGCGGAGCGAAATCCTTCGGCTGCTTTTCGCGGAAGAAGAAATAGTGTGTCGGATGAAGGGAAACGCTGATGGAATCCAGAGTCTTTCCGAGTTTCCATTCATTGAGTCCGCACTCCATGCCGTTGAAAGTCGGATGATCGGGATTGGCGTGCGTTTCATGCGCGGGATCGATGGAACGGACCGTGTCGCGCAGCCAGCGCATATTGCGGTCCAGATTTTCGGTGTTGAACTCATAAAAGTCGTACTGAATCGGAGTAGCTCTTCCGCGCGAACCGAATTCAAAGGCATCGGCGAGCCATTCGGGGGTGAGTTCATCAAGGGATTCGGGACATGCGGTGGTGAAGACCTGGCATTCACCGAGCCACGCTTCCCGGAGCGATTCGATGTCCGGATATTTTGCTTTGAGCCATTCGGTGAAACGTTTCAGAGTGGAAGGACAGGTGCAGGGAGCCTGGTTCGGCTCGTTCCAGAGGTTCCAGATTGCAAGAGCGGGGGCGTCTTTGCAACGCTCCACAGTGCGGCGGACGAAGTTTTCCATCGGGACGGCAACTTCCGGACGGTCGAAGCAGGGATAGCGTTTGTCGCGGTCGTCAATGCCCTTTTCAAGCAGCTCCTTGAGAAGCCAGAGCGGGAGATAGAGTCCGAAAGTCTCCATGACTTTGATTCCGAACTTGTCGGCGGCTTCCAGCAGAATATCGTGCTGGCGGAAGTCCCAGACGCCTTTGCGCGGTTCGACTTTTTCCCACCAGATGAAGGAGCGGATGATGTTGAAATTGTTGTCGCGGATGCGGCGCATGTCCTCTTCGATTTCACGGACGCCGTAATTGGGGTTGAGCCAGTACATGGCTCCGAGCATGAAAGGTTTGCGTTTGTTCATTCGGATTCTCTCTTTCTTGCATATTCGTATGCGCCGTAAAGCGCGGCGTCTTCACCGAGAAGCGAGCGGCGCACGGGGAGGGCGGGGGGAACTGGACCGAACAGTTCCAGATCGCGGGCGATCTGCCCGCCGACGACAATGACTTCCGGTGCGAGTTTGCGGCTCCATCCGGTCAGCAGTTCGAAGAGCGCGGAACCGTATCCGAGCCAGACTTCCTGCGCGGCACGGTCGCCTTTTTTTGCGCGGAGAGCGATCTCTTTCACATTTTCCGCCGGATATTTTGCAAGCAGAGCGCGCGCGGAGACGGCATCTTCCGCGATTCCGCCGCGGAAGGGCTTGTTCCAAAGAGAAACGGGCTCTGCCGGACTGCCGGCGGGATTCGTCAGCAGTTTTCCGTCGACCGCGAATGCGGCGCCGAGTCCGGTTCCGAGCGTCACACCGCCGGCGCGGGAGAATCCGCGAGCGGATCCGAAGGTTAGTTCGCCGAGCAGAAAAGCGTTTGCGTCATGCAGAAACACCGCGTCGACGCCTCCGGAGAGGTCGCGGAACCTGCAGCCGTCGACGGCCGCGAACTTGTGCTTCATCCGGAAAATTCCGGCGGAGTAGTCGAACGGTCCCGGGATGGAGACGGCTGCCCGGTCGAACGTCTCCGCCTGCCGGACCGCGAGGCGGATGGATTTCTCGATATCTTCCCGTGTTCCGGCGGAGCAGGTCGGAACTTGCGGCAGTTTTCGGAGAAGTTTTCCTCCGGAGAACAGGGCGGATTTGATGAACGTCCCGCCGATGTCCAGCGCGAGAATTACTTCAGCATGGTTTTGGTTGCTTTGCATGGAGTTTTCCCCAGATTGATGATGGTGTATTCTCCCATGGAGGCGGGAACGACGACCATATCCATGTATTTCGCATGATAAGATTTTGCGGGATCTTTTCTGGAACAGACGAGGATTTCCTCTCCCTGGACCAGGACGAGGACATGGAACCTGGTTCCCTGCGTATCATCGGAGATTTCGCGGTCGAACGAGAAGCGGCGCAGGCTGAAGTAGATCAGATCGTGTTCGCCCACAATCTCCTCTTTCCAGCCTTCACCCTCGCGGACGGTGCGCGGTTTCGGACGGAGGACGCCGTCGATGACGCTCCTGCGGCGGTCGGCGGCAAGAACATTTTTGCCGTGAATCGAGTGAATCGGGCGCGGGTTTCCGTCGAGGTCTTTGCGCAGGTAATCGTAAAGCTTGAACGTGTAGCTTCCGATTGTGTAGCTTCCGATTTCCAGAACGACCTGATTGCGTCCGGAGGCGTGAATGGTTCCGCCGGGGAGCAGGAACTGGTCGCCCTCTTCGCTCGGGAAACTGTTGACGAATTTGTCGTGGTCGAACGGAATGTGTTCTTTTTCCGCCTTCTCGATGCAGCGGAAGAATTCATCCGCATTGCAGTCGTCCTGAAGTCCGAGATAGGTTTTTGAGCCGGCGGTTTTGACACAGTAGTAACTTTCATCCTGCTGGAACGGTTCGCCGAAGTGTTCCGCATTGTAGGCTTTCGGCGGGTGAACCTGAATGGACATGTTTCCGCTTCCGCCGTAGGTGTCGTCGTAGTTGAAGCGGATCGGAAAGACGTGTCCGAAGCGGGCGACGCTTTCCGCACCCATGAGCGCTTCCGCCTCCTGTTTGAAGAAGGTGGAGAAGGGAATGTTGAAGGTGTCCTTGCCGACCTTGATCTGAAGGCTGACTTCGTTCGGAATCATGTCGAAGACCCACGCGCAGTTGCGCATGTCGTCGGGGAGATGACGCAGCTGTTTGACAAAGGTTCCGCCCCAGACGCCCTCCAGGTAGACCGGCGTGCAACGGAACGGAGACTGCACCTGAATGCGGAAGACCTCTTTCAGGGCATCAAGCGGAAGCATTTTCATGCGGTCGCTCATGTTGTCGTCGATGTAATATGCGACGCCGTTGTTCCGGATCAGGTTCTGACGGTGCAGCATGGCGATTTCGTAATCGTAATAGTACATGCGGCGGAAAATGTAAGGAAGTGTGCGCTTCTTTTCCGTATCGCCGAAGTTGCGGACCTTGTGTTCGCGGATGCGGAGTGTGGTTTCGAGAGGGGTGACATCAAGAAATACCGCAAGGTCACCATCTTCGCGGAAAGCGGAGACAGCGGAGCCGAAC
>URNE01000133.1 GCA_900549045.1 uncultured bacterium
CCGATGCTCATAACCAGCGTCAAAAACCCGAAAATCAAACGGGTATGCGCCCTCCGCGAACGCCGCGAACGCGACCGCGAAGGCGTAACCGTTCTCGAAGGATACCGCGAACTCTCCCGCTCCATGGATGCGGGAATCAGGCTCACTGAACTCTACCACTGTCCGGAACTTTACCTCGGCGAACACGAAGGCGAACTCATCGCCCGCGCCGAAGCCCAGGGCGCGGAAATCTACGAAACCAACGCCGACGCTCTCGTCAAAATGGCGTACCGCGACCGCCCCGAAGGACTCATCGCGCTCGCACAGATGCGCCACAAGGGACTCGATGAAATGCCCGTCGTCCCCAACGGACTCTATCTCGTCGCGGAAACCATCGAGAAGCCCGGAAACCTCGGGTCCATGCTCCGCAGCGCGGACGCCGTCGGCGCAACCGGCATGATCATCTGCAACCGTCAGACCGACGTGTTCAACCCCAACTGCATCCGCGCCAGCACCGGCGCGATCTTCTCCGTCCCGCTCGCCGAAACCAGCAGCGAAGAGGCCGTGGAATGGTTCCGGAAAAACAACATCCGCACGCTCGCCGCAAGCCCTCACTCGCACGAGACCTACACCGACGTCGACATGACCCGGGGCATCGCGGTCGTTGTCGGCGCGGAACAGTACGGACTCACCGAATACTGGATGAAAAACGCGGATATCGGCGTGGTCATCCCGATGCTCGGACGCATGGATTCCCTGAACGTCGCGACAGCCGCCACCATTCTCCTCTATGAAGCCGCGCGTCAGCGCAAGTGGAAATCCTCTCGGGCATAAGGAGCAGATATGGCTGTTTCCCGCATTCTCAAATCCGGCTGGCGATTCAAGTTCGCCGACGACCCCTCTTTTGCCGCGCCGTCGTTCGACGACTCCGCCTGGCAGCCCGTCACCATTCCGCATGACTGGGCTGTCCGCGGCCCGTTCGACAAAAAAAACGACCTCTATTCCACCCGCATCGTCCAGGATGGCGAAACCGCCGAAACGCTTCACTACGGACGCACCGGCGGCCTCCCACACATCGGCGTCGGCTGGTACCGTCTCCGATTCACACCGGAAGAAAATCAGCGCGGAAAATGCTTCTTCCTCGAATTCGACGGCGTCATGAGCCGCTCCACGGTTTATGTGAACGGACACGATGCGGGCGGACGCCCCTATGGCTACACATCGTTTCAGCTCGACGTCTCCCGCTTTGTCGAATTCGGCAGAGAAAATGCCGTCGCCGTGCGGGTCGCGAATCCCGAACAGGCGTCCCGCTGGTATCCCGGCGCGGGAATCTACCGCGAAGCGCGACTCGTCGTCGCAGAACCCGAACACTTCCTCTATTCCGGCATCCGCATCTTCAACCGCGCGGCCGATCCGGATGCAAAAACCGCGGAAGTCTGCGTTCAGACTGAACACAGCGGCGAAAACTGCGAAACTCTGCTCACCGTCTCCGACTCCGCCGGAAACGAGCTCTTCCGCACACAGTTTGCCGGGAACGAAACAGCATTCCCCCTCTCCGGACTCCGCTTCTGGTCTCCCGAAACGCCGGAGCTTTACACCTTCCGCTTCACGCTCCTCAAAGACGGCGCGGTGAAGGACGAACGCTCCGTCGACTACGGTTTCCGCACTGTCCGTTTCGATGCGGAAAAAGGGATGTTCCTGAACGGCAAACCCTATTACCTCAAAGGAGTCTGTCTGCATCACGACCTCGGTCCGCTCGGCGCGGCGTTTTCGCTTCCCGCGGTCAGACGCCAGCTCCGCCTCCTGAAGAGTATCGGCTGCAACGCCATCCGCACCTCGCACAACCCGCAGGATCCGAAATTTCTCGACCTCTGCGACCGCATGGGATTCGCCGTGCTCGATGAGGCGTTCGACGCATGGAAAAACGGAAAAATCATCAACGACTACAGCTCCCTCTATCCCGAATGGCACAAGAGCGACCTCGTCGACCTGATCCGCCGCGACCGCAATCACCCCTCGGTCATCATGTGGAGCATCGGCAACGAAATCAACGAACAGAGCGAGCCGGACGGATGGAAAGTCGCCGCGGAACTTGCCGCCATCGCACACGCCGCCGACCCGACCCGTCCCGTCACAGCCGGACTCGACCGCCCCGACGACGCGATGAAAAACAACTTTCCGCCCGCGCTCGACGTCATCGGCTGGAACTACAAGCCGCACCGCTACCCCGAACTCCACGCGAAATACCCGCATATCCCGCAGTACGGCAGCGAAACGGCGTCCACAATCAGCACGCGCGGCGAATACTTCTTCCCCGTCGAATCCGGCCCCGAATGGCGTCTCCATGAAAATCTCCAGTGCTCCTCCTACGACCTCGAATTCCCTCCGTGGGCAAGCACCCCCGACCGCGAATTCGAAATGCAGGACGCCTGCAAATGGATCTTCGGCGAATTCGTCTGGACCGGCTTCGATTATCTCGGCGAACCCACCCCCTACAACGCTCACTGGCCCGCGCACGCATCCTACTTCGGAATCTACGACCTCGCCGGGCTCCCCAAAGACCGCGCATGGCTCTACCGCGCACGCTGGACCGCCGCGCCCGTTCTCCACATCCTCCCGCACTGGACCTGGCCCGGGCGCGAAGGGCTCGACACGCCCGTCCACGTCTATACGAACTTCGACCGCGTCGAACTTTTCCTCAACGGCAAATCCGCAGGAGTCCGCACGCGCGGCAAATCCAGCTGGCGGCTTGTCTGGAACGACATTGTCTATCAGCCGGGCGAACTCACAGCCGTTGCACTCGCACCGGACGGCTCCGAGCTCGCCCGCGAAACAGTCCGCACAGCCTCCGCCTCCGCAGCTCTCGCGCTTTCCGCCGACCGGACCGAACTCGCGGCCGATGGAGAAGACCTCGCATTCATCTCCGTCTCCATCGTTGACAAAGACGGCACGCTTCAGCCGTCCGCGGAACATTCCGTGCGTTTTGAAGTGACAGGAGCCGGCTCCTTCGCCGCCGCGGGAAACGGCGACTCCACCTCTACCGAACTCTTCTGCGCGGGATCCATAAAAGCCTTCCACGGACAGTGCGTCTGCATCGTCCGCGCCGGAACCGCTCCCGGACGCCTGCGTCTGACCGCAAACGCGGAAGGACTGCCCCCCGCTGAAATGGAGCTGGAAGTGAAAAAATGAACAATCCGTTTCCCCTCCATGTGAAAACCATTGGAATCGCCGCTCCGGCAAGCGGTGCCGACCGTTCCCGCTACGAAGCCTCCCGCAAACTGCTGGACTCCTTCGGCATCCGCATCATCGAGGGAAAACATCTGTTCGAAACACCCGCCCCGGACACTCCGGCCTATCTTTCCGCCTCCGACGATGCGCGCGCGGAAGATCTGAACTCCATGATCCGCAATCCGGACATCGACCTGATTCTCTGTCTGCGCGGCGGCTACGGATCCATGCGGCTGCTCGAAAAGCTCGACTGGGACACGCTGCGGCAGCGCGACCTCCCGGTCGTCGGATTCAGCGACATCACCGCGCTGCACCTTGCAATGCGTTCCCGTGCCGCCGGAATCCCCGTCGCCGGACAGATGGCCGCCCGGCTCGCCGAAGCGCTTGCCGATGAGACCACCCGCCTCTCCTTCCGCCGCGCACTCAGCACCGCCTTCCACGGCAAATTCGCCGCCGGCAACCCCGTTCCCCTGACGGTTCTGAAGGACGGTTCTGCGCACGGGCCGCTCATTCCGGTCAATCTGACACTTCTTACCTCCCTTTGCGGAACCCCGTGGCTCCCCGACCTCTCCGGCACGCTTCTTGTGCTCGAAGATATCGGCGAACCGATCCGCAAACTCGACCGTCATCTCACTCAGCTTGCCCTCGCCGGAATTCCGCAGCGCATCGCCGGACTCGTCTTCGCGCAATTCACCGACTGCGGCGACGCAGCGGAACGTCTGAATCTCTTCCGCAATTTTGCCGGAACGGTCCGCGGTCCCGTCCTGTCCGGTCTGCCGTTCGGACACGACCTTCCCTCCTTCTCTTTCGTCTACGGCGAACGCGCGGAAATCCGCGGCGGGAACTTTTACGTATGACGGCGTGTCAATTCCTCATTGTACAAGGAGGGAATCACCATGAAAATCCGCACTTTTTTTCTGCTGTTCATTCTGTCCGTCTCCGTCTTTGCCGCTCAGCCGTTCCGCTGGAGCTGGAAAATGGAAAACGGCACGCTTTCCGTCACTCTTCAGACGGCGCCTGGCGCATATGTCTATCAAAAATCAACGGAGCTCGCCTTTGACGGATCAGCCCCCGTCATTTCCCCGAAAGCACAGGAACACGATGATGAAATCATAGGCAGAACTGCCATTTTCGAGGGCAAACACACCTGGCGGTTCGCTCCGTCAAAAGTGACGGACGGCATCCTCAAAGTCTCCTGGCAGGGCTGTCATGAAACGAATTGCTTTCTTCCGGAATCCGTCACCCGTCAGATTTCTCCCGGCAGCTCCGGCACGCTTTATCCGCCGGACGAATCCGCCTCCGCCGGGTCGGCCGGTCTTTTCCCCGGCGTCAAAATCGAGCGCACCGCATTCGGCTACCGCAATGCGGAGGAGTTCGCCGCGTTTCTGGAAGGACGCGATCCGGGATTCACCGGCTTTGCCGGAAAAGGAACCGCGCTCGTGCTTCTGCTGACGCTTCTCGGCGGACTCGCTCTCAACTTCACTCCGTGTGTTCTGCCGATGATTCCAATCAATCTTGCGATCATCGGCGCGGATACCGGCGACCGCCGGAAGGCGCTCGCGCGCGGTTTCGTATACGCGGCCGGAATTGCGGCGGCATACGGCTGCCTCGGAGTCGCCGCCGTGCTCGGCGGAGCGACTTTCGGCACGCTGAGCGCTCTCTGGTATTTCAATTTCGGTGCGGCGCTCGTCTTTCTCTTCCTCGGACTCTCGATGTTCGGCGTCTTCACAATTGATTTTTCGCGTTTCGGCGGCGGAATCCGCACCCCGTCGACAGCGCGTCTGGCGGGAGTGTTTCTGCTCGGCGGTCTCTCCGCGCTTCTTGCCGGCGCCTGCGTCGCCCCGGTCGTAATTGCGGTTCTGCTTCATGCCGCGAACCGTTATGCCGCCGGATACCCCGTCGCGCTCCTTCTTCCGTTTCTCCTCGGAATCGGAATGGGACTTCCCTGGCCGTTTGCCGCCGCCGGACTGGCGCGTCTCCCGAAACCGGGAATGTGGATGGTTCGAGTCAAACAGGCCTTCGGCGTGCTGATCGTGCTGATCGGACTCTATTACGGCTGGCTCGGTCTGCGCCTTCTGCTTCCGGAGCGCTCCGCATCGTCCGCTCCCTCGCCCGCCCTGACGGCGAGTCTGACGTCGGCGTTTCGGGAATCCGCACGGAACGGCAAGCCGGTTCTGATCGACTTCCGCGCCGACTGGTGCAAGAACTGCAAAGCGATGGAACTCGGACCGCTCCGTAACTCCCGCGTCCGTTCCCAGCTCCGGAATTTCAACCTTGTAGAACTTGACGTCACCCGAGTTTCCGCCCCGGAAGTCAAAGCCGTCATGACCCGCTTCGGCGTCTCCGGCCTCCCCGCCTTCGTCATTGCCAAACAGTGAAAAATTGGTTCGTGCATTTGCTGTTACAGAGGCGAAACGATGATCCGACCCCAAAACATTGAACGCATTATTGGCGCATGAAATGAACCCGGCATGCAGTATCGGCAGTGTCCCGAGCCTGAAGAATCATGAAAATCTGCCGGAAGACGCCAAGACCCGTAGTTTATGCCCTGGCCCGTCGAAGAGATGAAATGTCATCGTTTCGGCTTTGCAAGTTTATAAAGAAAAGATTTCAACTCGGCAAAAATTTCCGGATCTTCGAGCTCTTCCCACGAATATTTTTTCAATTTCTCAAAATTGAAGTGATCTTCCGCCGCAACGACCCAGATACCCTCCATGCTGACAAGCCCCACGCCGTTCGTTCCCAGGCGCATCGCGTAAGATTTTGCCTGTCCGAAATCCTCAAGCAGCTGTTTTTTTGTCGGAATGCGATACTTGGCCTCCCAAATGAAATCGGCATGTTCTCCGCCGTTTTTCCCGGACGCATGGAGCGCATAATCGGGATAATAACGGATGCCGCGCCCCATCCGGATCGGAAATTGCCGGACAAATTCTTTTTTAATGTTGTATCCGAGCTTTTCCAACAGAGGATTCAGCAGCATTTCCTCGATATCTTTTTCCGTCTGCAAATCTTCCCGGTAGAACTGGGAATACAGCGGAGGATTTGGCAGTTTGTTCAAATCAAAGCGAGGATCCCGCTGCTTGATCATGCGTTTCAGAGCCTCATATTCCTCACAAGTCACAGGTTTTCCGTTTACCCCTTGCATGTGCGCCTTGACCAACGGCTTTTTTCCCCAGACAGGATCATGCAGCAGAGCGTTGAAATAGAGATAAGGAATTTTGATCGGATGACTCAAATACACTTTCCCAGGATAGTAATGGAACGGATCATCGAATCCCGGCGACACCGCCCTCCATACACTGCCAATCCGGCTGAAGGGAGTCGTTTCATAGACAAGAACAATATCCCCCGGAAGCATTTCCTCATTCCCCTGCCATGCAGTAATTTCTGAATCTGCAAGAGGTTTAGAAAGATAATATTCCACATCTCCTTCATTTGCCCCGACAATATAAATTCTGTTTGCTTCCGTCAAGTCTGAAACCAAAAAATTT
>URNE01000134.1 GCA_900549045.1 uncultured bacterium
GGAACGGACATCCGGACTCTCAAGTTCCCGTATGTGGTCATCGGCGAAGTTCCCGACATTCCCCGCAATCCGGAAAAAGATTTTGTTCTCGGCATCAACAGCGGACT
Source organism: uncultured bacterium (assembly GCA_900549045.1). Taxonomy (GTDB): domain Bacteria; phylum Verrucomicrobiota; class Lentisphaeria; order Victivallales; family UBA1829; genus UBA1829. The sequence goes on from URNE01000134.1 coordinate 108, forward strand.
CGGCTACCGCGACGGCTACACCAACCGCAAACTGATTACGCGGAGAGGTTTTCATTCCTACAACACCTCACCGGAAACAACGCTTGCCCTTCTGCGCCGCGCAGGATTCCGCCTGGTCCGCGAATGGGACGCCGGAGCTCTGCCGGTCGACTGGGGCATGGCGGAACCGGAAAACGGAAAATTCGATTTCTCGTTCTTTGATCTTACCATGAAAAAAATGAAGGAGCATGGGCTCATCCCCGTTCACGTCCTCGGCGGAGAACTCTTCCGTCAGCCCTATCTGGAGGGGAACGGCGGATACGCCCGCCGAAATCCGCTTCCCGCATGGGTTCTGCCCCTTGCGGAACGTCCCGCGGTTCATCCGGAAAACGCCATGCAGAAACTGAAAGGATACATTGCATATCCGCCGGTTCAGTACTGGACACGCTACATGACCGAACTTGCAAAGCATTCCAAAGGGGAAAAACAGTTCTTTGAATTCACAAACGAACCGAACCTCTATGTCACCCCGCAGGTCTACAGAAAGTATCTGAAAGCAACTTACACCGCTCTGAAGAAAGGCGATCCGAATGCAAAGCTCATCGGATTCTGCGCAACATCCGACTTCAAGGCGGACGGTTCCGGCTGGCTTGCCCGCGCATTCCAGGACGGTGGACTGAACAGCTGCGACATCGTAAGTTTTCATCCGTACGACCAGCGCGAACTCGCCTCCATCCAGCCTGCCGACAAAGCGATTCAGGACATCTTTGCGGCGATGAAGCGCTTCGGGCGCACTCTGCCTGTCTGGAATACCGAACTGTATTACCTTTATGACGGCGGCAACAATGATGAAAGCAGACCGGAATACTGGCTCAACCGTGCGCTGGTCGACTGCGGAGAAGGCGTCTCTCAGTCAATTTCGCTCGCCAATACAATGGCATGGCGCAGGGACTGTTACCTGAACTACACGGGAGAAGTGATTCCGTCCGTCTACTTCGCGGCGTCGAATACGCTGGCGCGTCTGTTCGAAGGCGCGAAATCGGTTGCGAAGCACCGTTTCCTGAACAGCGTCATCTGCTATGTTTTCCGCAAAGACGGCAAGCTCATTGCGGCAGTCTGGAACTACCAGCGCAAACAGGGAATAAAACTCGACGCCTCCCGCTTCAGCGTCCTCGACCTCTTCGGCAACCCGGTGAAGGCGGAGGTGAAAACGCTTGATGCAAATCCGTTCTACCTTCAGCAGGGCAAGATGTCCGATGCGGAGTTTCTCAAGGCATGTTCCGCCTTGAATCCGTTCCTTGAATCCCCCGTCCAGCCTTCCGACTCGGCGCGGCTCATCGACGGTCATGCGGTATTCGGACTGCATAACGAGTCGAATGAGAAAGCCTCCTGCACGGTCGGCTTCCAAGGCGGCGGATTCACGGCTCTGCACAGCCGGACCATAACCCTGAACCCGGGCGAAAGCTGTTCCGTTGAACTTCCTCTCCGCGCGGAAAAAGCGGCAGCCGGAACTCCGTCCGTCATCCTGCTGGACAACTCCATGCACAGCTTCCCGGTCCGCCTCACAAACGCTCAGACGAAAACGAACGGCGAAACCTGGCGGATCGCCTCGAAGGACGGCAAGCTCTCCGCGACGCTGCGTCTTCAGGTGAAAGACAAACGCTTTCTTCTGACCGCAGAGGTCAAGGATCCGACGGATGCGGGCGTCAGCGGTACGCGCAAACCGTGGGAGACCGATTCGGTTGAACTGTTCGCCGACACCGCGCCGCTCGCCGTTCCAGCGCGCTTCGGAGAACGTTACACGCCGCAAACCTTCCGCGTGTTCCTGACTCCCCGTGACGCTCAGCCGTTCACGCTCTGGTCCGAAAATCTGAAGCCCTCGGACTTCAAATGGAAAATCACACCGTCCGCAGACGGCTACACGGCGGAACTCGAAGGTCCGGCAAACGATCTTCCGTTCGGATTCGCGGTGAAAATCAACGACGCGGAAAACGGCAAGGGAAAAGCCGTCCGTTCCGCCGCCTGGGCAGGAAGCGAAACACACAAAAACCGTTTCGGGTTCGGTGTCATCCGAAAAGCCGGGAAAAAGACGAAAGCGGAAAAAACGCCGTTCGACGGAACCTTCGAGAGCGGGGAAAAAGCGCTGGACGCCTGGGAACGGAATTTTTCCTCCAGAAGCTATCCGGCGTCGCTCGACTCGAATCCGGAGTTTTTCAGCGGGGTACGCTGCATGAAACTCACCGCCTCGCCGGAAAGCATGCTTTCGGTGATCGCTCCCGATCTTCCGTTTGCTCCGGGGAAAAAAGTGGCGTTTTCCGGCTGGGCAAAAGGGAAAGGAGGCGATGTTCTCGACACCTGCATCGAGCTCTGGAAGGATGGACATACAGGCAAACACCTTTATATCCGCAAGAAATTCAAACTTCAAAAGGACGTCTGGACTCCGTTCCGTCTGGAACTGGCCATTCCGGCAAACGCCAAAGAAGTTCCCGACATTGACGGCGGAGCCGCCCGTGTAAAAATCTGGCTGCCCGTCACCACAGGTTCGGTCCTGCTGGATGAACTGGATTTCCGGATTCTTCCCTGAACATCTCCGCAAAAAAATGCGCTCCCGGATTCCGGACACGGACCGGGAGCGCGCGCTTCCGCCGTCAGGGAAAACAGATGAAGACAAGCCCGCTGATGCAGATGGCCAGCGCGGCGAGATGAAGCGGACAGAGACGCTCCTTCAGGAAACAGACGCTCGCCAGCATGAACGCAACTATGCAGGAACCGACAAGCACGGGGAAACACATTCCGCCAAGTCCGGCGTCCGCCATGGCATTCATTCCGGGATAAAACAGCGTATATGCAAAAACCAGTCCGAAGAACTGAAGGGCGCACACATATTTCCAGAGCGCGGCGGATTTCAGATTCCGCCATATCTGCGTCCGGAGATTTCCGTTCATCCGGATCCCCAGTTCCAGAACAGCCGCAAACAGAATGCCCGCCGCATTCGAAAGCGAACGGACAACGCTGTTCACCGCTCTCGCCTCCACGAAATAAGACGGAGCAGTCGTCAGATTCTGCTGAACCGCGCAGAGCGCAAGACAGATGAACGCGGCAATTTTCCAGTTTCCGCCACCGCTCCGCGGGGAGTTGTCCTTTCCGAATCCGAAAAGCACAAGCGCGGCAAGCAGCAGAAGAATTCCGGATATGCGGAATGCATTCAGACGCACATGGAAAAAGACGACGCCTCCGAGGAACGGGAAAATCAATGCGGACTGAATAATCGTCCAGATGATTCCGTTCGGTCCGCGCTGCATCGCATACGACATGATCTGAAGCATCACATAATTGATTGCCCCCGCCATGGCATACGTTCCGCAGGTCAGAAAAAGCACTTTCGCGGAACAGCGCGGAACCAGATCCGCACCGAACACGACGGCTACGCTCACAATGGTTGCAACCAGCGCACTGAGCAGCTGAACAAGCCCGGGGTTGACGCCTTTTTTCGGAGCGTCTCCCATGACAAGCCCTGTCAGACTCCAGCTGGAACCGACGACAACCAGAGCGGAAATTCCGAATCCGGCCGTTTGAAAAAACGGAACGGAAGCGATTGATTGAATCAAACTGTTCATTTCAACTTTTTCCCCGGGAGTCCGGAGCCATGCGCAACGTTCTTTCTGCAAGTTCTCCGAATCCCAGCGGTCAACCTTTCATACAGGCTTCGCAGTCGGCAAGCCTTTTTTCGTCCGGTTTGCCCGGGAGCGCCGCGGCAATCCTGAGCAAAGAGACCTTGTTGGGGGATACTGTAACATACTTGTGCGTTTTTTCAATTCCTTATTCTGAAATTCCCCCATATTTCCTGTCCGGAGTTTCCGTCGGGCATTCAACCGGGAAGTTCCTCCTCAAGCCATTCCGACAGTCCCGCCGCCATTCCGCAGTTTTCACGGACCGGCTATTTTCATCATTTCTCATTCCGGAGCACTCCATGCTGTCATTGCTTCTCAGCAAAACGGTGCAGCAGGACCCGCACCCCCAGCCCCGGCAAGTTCTGTTCCTGATCCAATGGAGCAGGAGTGCCCGCCACGAGGTCGCTCCACTCCTTTTCCCGCTCCAGCACAAGCCGGAACTTCTGCGGCTCCCGATTGTGATTCAGCAGAATGCAGAGTTCCGCGGAATCAGAGAAGAGGCGACAGACTTCAATGCCGGTTCCATCGCAACAGCGCCCATCCCGAAGCAGTTCGGCATTGCGCACCACGCCGGAGGCAAGAATCGCCTCCCGGAGCCACTCCACAGCAGGCGCGGCGGGAGATTCGTAATACTGCCGGAAAATCTCCGTTCCGGCCAGAATCGCCGTCCCCTTGCCGAAACGGTGGCAGGAGATGGCGCAGCGTCCATCCTCATAAGGAACCATTGCTTCAAGTTCGCCGACAGGTTCGAGCACATGCCAGTAAAAGAAGCAGGACGCCTTGCCCGCCGGATATTCCATTGCCGGTGCGGTTTCCCTGCCTTCCCGGTCATACATGGTTACGCCGAACACCTTCTCAAGACCACAGATCGGAGCATGTCCCTCGAACATGTTGTCGGCGTCTTTGAAGGCGAACGGCGACTCGGCAATCACTGTACCGCCGTTTGCCGTAAAATCCCGGATGGCATCCGCTATTTCCTGCGTCATATTTTCGACTGCCGGCAACAGCAACAGACGGTGGCGTTTCAGTTCGTCTAAATTGAACTCGGAGATTCCGTCATACGGAATATTCATATCCCACAATGCCTTGAATGCGCCGCGGATGCTGTTTTCGACGCCGTCTTCATAGTGGTTGGAAATGATCTTGCCGTCGCCCGTTTGAATATAGGATGACATCAGCAGCGTCATGAGGCGATCCGAAACGAGAACCGCAGCGGCAGGTCGCGGACAGACGGTGTTAAGCAGCGCCGCATGCCGGCTCAACAGCTTCGCCTGTTCCGCATGGAGCCTGGCGCGGGACGACGGCGTGCCGTTCCAGCGCATCAAATTGAAATTGGCGACCTGATTGTCCGAGATTCGGGTGCGGTAGTTCCAGCAGACGAATGATTTTACGTTGTGCCCGATCGCCAGCCAGTTATTGAAAATCCGTTCCCGCGGGGTCAGCATGGCGACATTGGGACCGGCTTCCGTTTCCAGCACAAGAGTACGGCGCAAGGGATCGCGGGACATCCAGCGGAAACTGTCGACATAAAGAGATTTTGTAAAAGGAGTCAACCACCTTCCTTCGCCATGCGCAACAGTGTAATAGGAGAAGCCGGGAATGTCAAAGCTCTTCGCGACTTCCGACGGCCGGACGTTCACTTCGGGAAAGACGCCGCGGAATCCGTGTGTCAGGCAGATGTTGCCGGTTACCGGCCGGTCATACGGATCATTTTCGTGGATAATGCGCCGGATTTCCCCCATCGCCTCGGCAAGGCGGAACTGATTGAACTCATGCCAGTCGCGCCATGCGACAAAACCGCCATACAAGAAGCCGCAGCCCTGCGGAGGTTCGACCTCGTCCCAGTCGTGGTAAAGAACGGGGAACTCCGTGCTCCACGCCTTCAGCATCATCTCCAGATCATTCCGGTAACGCTCTTTCAGCCAATGGCGGAAGCGGTTGCGGGTATGTCCGCAATAGCAACACCCAAGCCACGGCTCATTCCAGTTCATCCAGCCCAATACCGCCGGGTGCTCGGCATAGCGGCGCACAGCCAGCGCGATGAATTCAAACGCCCTGCTGCGCCACAGCGGATCATCAAGACAGATCCGTACCCGCGGTCCTGAATTATTTCCGCCGCTCCCGGGGCTTGCCTGCGGCGGCAGCACCGGATAATCACGGACGAGCCATTGCGGCGGATAGATGCCCTGAAGATTGTCGAATACACCGCCGACGGTCAGCAATACGCCGATTCCGTGCCGGGCGGCCAGATCCATCACGGCATCCTGACGGGAGAAATCGTAGCGGTGTTCCGCATACTCAATGCGATCCTGCGGGACAAATATGCGGATTACATTGAAATTGAGTTTTTCAAGCTCCTTCATATCCTGTTCGTATTCGTCGGCGGGCCAATCGGTGGACTTCGCGTATGGAGCAACGGATGCTCCGTAAAGGAAACGGCTGTCTTCAAAAAATTTCTTCATCATGTTCTCTCCAGTTCAATTGCAGAACGTTCTGTCATAAATACCGGATAATCGGCAACGGGATACGGCGCAATAATTGCGGACCCATACGCCCAGTCGGGATATTTTACAATTTCCCGGTCGACTGCATAGACCTTGTTGCGCAGTGGATCGATCAGGACCGGTTCCTGAAAACGGCAGCCCAACTCCCCGGAAATTTTCACTTCGCACCGGATTGGAGGCACCGAGATTTCAATATTTTCCGGCAGGTACAGCGCAAACATCGGAACCTCATGCCGCAGAAAAGCCACCGAATTGAACTGATAATTCAGTCTGCTCCCCGCCATGTTGCCGTTGATCAGATTTCCGGAAATCATCATACGGGAAGTCGGTTCCGCCTCCGCCAGCAGTGTTGCCATCGCCTGAAAAGCGAAGAATCCCAGTTTGGGTCGCACAGGGTTCGTTTTAAAAATCC
>URNE01000135.1 GCA_900549045.1 uncultured bacterium
TAAAGGGATGTAAAATGAAATTTTTTCCTCTTCTTGCCTTTGCCGTTCTTTCCGCGTTTCCGCTTTTTGCGGCGGACGGACTCCGGATCACGTTCTCTCCGGAAACGTATTCCAAAAAAACGAAGCTGCCGGAGAAATGGCATCTTCAGGGAAAGCTGTTCACCGCCAAACCGGACTATGAAATCGTTTTCGACAAGGCCCTGAACACGAATGTCCTGCGCGTCACCACCGATAAAGCTTCCGGCGCAATCCTTTACGACATCACCGGCGTGCTGCAGAAGTATCCGGTCATGCGCTGGAAATGGCGCGTCGATGCGCTCCCGAAGGGGGCGGACGGGCGCAATCCGGACGTGGACGACCAGGCGATTTCCCTTTACGTCGGTGTGGGACGCATCTCCACAAACAGCGTTTCGTACCGTTGGGACACCGAGACCCCGAAGCAGTCGCGAGGCAATGTCGCGTACGGCGCGGGCATGGTGAAAGTCGACTGGCTGACCCTCCGCAACAAGGAGGATCTGGTCGGCGTCTGGCATACGGATCAGGTGAATGCTGCGGAAGATCTGAAGCGTATCTGCGGAGGAAAACTGCCGGATCATGATGTTGCGCTGAGCATCTGCACGAACAGCCAGTACACAAAATCGCGCGTTCAGGCGGATGTCGCATGGATCGAATTCCTTCCGCTGGAGGCTCTGAAGGAAAAAACGGAATAAAATTCCGATGAATCTTTACATTCACGTGCCGTTTTGTCACGGCAAGTGCGCCTATTGCGCATTCTATTCGGAACCTTCGTTTTCGCTTTCTCTCTGGAACGCGTGGCTGGACCGGATGGAACGGGAGCTGGCGAAGATTTCCGAGCCCGTCACAACGCTCTATCTCGGCGGCGGAACGCCGACGCTTGCGCCGGTGGAGGAGCTGGAAAAGCTCGGAAACATTCTCCGTAAAAATCTGACTTTCATTCCCGGATGCGAACGCTCGATTGAGTGCAACCCCGAGACGCTTACGCCGGAAAAGGCGTCGTTTCTTGCGGAATATTTCAACCGCGTCAGCATGGGGGCGCAGAGCTTTTCCGCCGCTTCGCTCCGGGCGATCGGGCGGACGGCGCGCGATCCGGATGTGATCCGCTCCGCTTATTCCGAGCTCCGCCGTGCGGGAAACCGCAATATCGGACTTGACATCATGTATGCGCTCCCCGGACAGCGCATCGATGATTTCGCGTGCGATCTGCAGACCGTTTCCGAGCTTGCGCCGGAACACCTTTCCGCCTATTCGCTGACGCTGGAGGAGGGGACCGCGCTGGCTTCCGAAAAAGGCTTGCGCGTGCCTTCCGATGAAGAGTCCGCGGAGGAGTGGGAGCTGCTCGGATCGTTTGATCCCGTCCGCTATCCGCGCTACGAGATTTCCAATTATGCCGCCTCTCCGCACGAATGCCGCCACAACCAGTCGGTCTGGCACGGCGAGCCGTATCTGGGGCTTGGTCCCGCCGCGAGTTCGTTCGACGGCACGCGCCGCTGGACGGAGGCGCCGGATCTCCGCCGCTGGCTTGCGGGGGAACCGCCGGAGTTCGACGATATCCCGCACGAGAGCCGTCTGCGCGAAATTTTTGTCATGGGACTTCGCACGGTGCGCGGCTGGGAAAAATCCGGGTTCGCAAAGGTCGCGGGGCGTTCGATTGAGTTCATGCGTCCGCAGTTTTTCCCCCTCTTCGACGCCGGGCTGCTGGAGGAGACGCCGGAGGCGATCCGCGCCACAACGCGCGGTCTGCTCTTCTGGGACGACATCGGAACGGAGCTTCTCTGATTCAGTTCTGTTTCCGCGGCTTGCGAATGCTGCGTCCGTTGACCCACAGGTATGGAACAAGAATCTGCTGCGGGACCTCTTTTTTCTGCGCGATGCGTTCAAGCAGATCGACGGCGTTGCGGGCGAGCTCCATGCTGTCCTGAACGGTGTAGACATGAGCCGGGCGGTAGTTCGGCGGCATTCCGAGCGCTTCCCACACGATGAGGGAGAGATCCTGCGGGATGCGGATTTTGAGCTTGGAAAACAGTTCCTGGGTGTTGATCCGGATCGGAACCAGGTAGATCAGCGCGGTGATTCCCTTTTTCATAAGCCGCACCAGCGCGTTTTCCACAGCCGCATTGGTGACCTTGACGACTTCGCAACAGGGGTTCAGAAAGTTCATGCGGCAGGCGTCCCGGTAGGCTTGAGTGCGCTGACGGTTGTTGTAATGGTCGGAGTCCTGTGCGAGAAGATATCCGATTCTGCTGTGTCCGGCTTCGCGGAATCTGCGGACCGCTTCCATGACTGCGCCGACGTCGTCTGAGGCAACGGAATAGACTCCGTTCAGCGGGTCGGGCGCGTGGTTGATGGTGACAATGGGGAAACCGGACGGCGGATTGCTCATTGGAACGAGCGAAATCCCGCCCATGTAAAGGCGTTCGCTCCAGGTGTCCGGAGCATCCGGCAGAATCAGCTCCAGCCGGAATTTGCGCTCCGCCGCAACCGCTTGAATCGCGCAGAGAATGGATGATTCGTATGAGTAAAAACCAGTAATGAGCAGCGCAATGACTTTGGTCAGCGGAGTGTGCGGCAGGTATTCCAGCCGCCGGGCGACGGCGAGCACGCGCTGTGTCACGTCCCGCGAGATGCGCGGACTGTTGTTCAGCACTCGGGATACGGTGGCGGGTGAAACGCCCGCTTCCGCCGCGATTTCTTTGATTCCGGTCTTCTTCATGATAGTGGTAATTTAGCGCCTGAAACGGCAATGTCAATTTTTTTGCATAAAGTTTGCGCAACTTTCCTCCGAAAAAAGTTGCATTTCGTTTTTCCGGCTTTTATATTATTCCTGAAAACGGAGGTTTTGCAATGTTTCCTTATCAGAAGAAAGAATTGAGTCCGGAAGAACGCACACGCGATCTTCTTTCGCGAATGACCGTAGAAGAGAAAATCGGACAGCTTGTCAAGCTTGACGGCTTCCGCTCCTATGAGCGTTCCGGTTCGGAATACCGTCTGAAGCCGGAATTTACCGAAACCGTGGAGAAGTGGCTGATCGGTTCCATGTACGGTCTTGTCCGTGCCGACTGGTGGACGGAGCGGGACTGGAACAGCGGCGTTCCGCCGGAGAAGATGAACGAAGTCGTCAATCTTTTCCAGAAATACATCCTTGACCATTCGCGTCTCGGCATTCCGCTTTACATCGCGGAGGAGGCGCCGCACGGACTGATGGCGCTCGGCACGAGTGTTTTTCCGACCGGACTCGGACTCGGCGCATCGTTCGACCGCGCTATGATGAACCGCGTCGGGCATGTCATCGGTTCCGAGGCGCATGCGGCCGGCGTGCACTCGGTCTATGCTCCGATTCTGGATATCGTGCGTGAGCCGCGCTGGTCACGCACGGAGGAAAATTATTCCGAAGATCCCTATCTGACCTCCGTTTTCGGCGAGGAGATGGTGAAGGGCATTTCCTCCGAGGGAACCGTTGCGACGCTGAAACATTTCGTTGCGCACGGCAGTCCGGAGGGCGGACACAATCACGGTCCGGCGCATGTGGGACCGATCGAATTCCGCAACTGCCAGCTGCGCCCGTTCCGCAATGCGGTCCGCGCGGGCGCTCTTTCGATCATGAGCGCCTACAGCGACGTCGACGGAGAGCCCAGCAGCGGCAGCCGTCATCTGCTGACCGATATCCTGCGTGGCGAGCTCGGCTTCAAGGGCTTTGTCGTTGCCGACCGCGGCGCAATCAAACTTCTCAAAGCGTTCCGTCTTGCCGATGACGCAGCCGAGGCGTCCGCCCGCGCTCTGAAAGCCGGATGCGATGTGGATGAAGGGTTCCTGGAATTCCACACCGCCGGACTGACCGAAGCGCTCCGCCGCGGTTTGATCGACGAAGGCGACCTGGATGTCTGCGCCGGACGCATTCTCTATACGAAGTTCGTGACCGGGCTCTTCGAGCATCCGTTCGCGCAAAGCCGTCCGGTTGAAATTCTGCGTTCGGCGGAGCATGAAGCGGTTGCGCTGGAGGCTTCGCGCAAAGCCATGACTCTGTTGAAGAACAACGGAATTCTGCCTCTGAAAAACATCCGTTCGCTTGCGGTGATCGGTCCGAATGCGGACAATATGATGAATCAGCTCGGCGATTATTCCGCTCCGCAGAAACGGGAGACGGTAGTAACGGTTCTGGACGGCATTCGCGCCGAAGCGGAAAAAGCAGGTGTCGCGGTTTCGTATGCGCGCGGCTGCGGCATCCGCAGTATGGACAAAAGCGGATTTGATGAAGCTCTATCTCTTGCTTCGAAGGCCGACGCGACCGTTCTGGTCCTCGGCGGATGCAGCACGAAGTACGGAACGGAAATGGTCCGTACGGAAACCGGCGCCGCCGTTCCGGAAATTCTTTCTCCGGAAAAGAGCGAAAAAGAGAGCGGCGAGGGGACCGACCGCGCCACATTCACGCTGTCCGGCGTTCAGCTGGAGCTGTTCCGTGCGTTGAAGTCCGCGGGAAAGCCGGTGATTGTTGTTCTTGTGCAGGGACGTCCGCTTGAAGTCGGCGAGCTCCGTGCGGATGCGGACGGTCTTCTGCTCGCGTGGTATCCCGGCATGTTCGGCGGCCGCGCGGTCGCCGAAGTGCTGTTCGGCAAATACAACCCCGCCGGCCGTCTCTCCGTTTCGATTCCGCGCTGCTCCGGACAGCTCCCCGTTTATTACAATTCTCTTTCATTGCGTCTGGATTATGTGGATTGCCCCGCTTCGCCGGAGCTCCCGTTCGGTTTCGGGTTGAGCTACACGACCTTCGCTTATTCCGATTTGAAGGTTGAGGGACGCACGGCGTCGGTGACTGTCGCGAACACCGGAAGCATGGACGGGGAAGAAGTCGTGCAGTTCTATCTGACCGACCTTGCAAGTCAGGTGCGCCGTCCGCTTCTGGAACTCTGCGGGTTCGAGCGCGTGTTCATCCCCGCAGGAGAGAAACGCACGGTTTCGCTTGAACTGACCGACGAGGTCCTCGGATACTATAACGGGAAACTTGAGTTTGTCGTTGAGCCCGGACGCTTTGAGCTGCGGGCCGGCGGAAATTCCGTGGATCTGATTCAGACGGAATTCCGGATTTGACGAAATTCGGAAAGCTTTTTTGAGGGCGGAAGAGATTCCGCCCTTTTTTACGCCATGATCATGCCGGCGAGCAGAAGCAGTGTTTCGGCGGAATAGCCGTAGAGGTCGAACATCCGCACGGTCGGCCGTCCGGTGAAGCGCAGAATGCTGTTCTTTTGAAGGCGTGCGATTCCCTTTGACAGAAGGAGCAGAATAACCGCCGCCGCAAAACATGCGAGGTGAAACGAAAGCAATCCGGTGAGCAGGAGCGCCGCCGCTGTCAGAATGAACGGCTGGTTCGGATTCTCTCCGGGCGTGGAAAGGAGCGGATCAAGGCCGTCCGCCGCACAGGTGACAAGTTCCATCCGCACGAGGTATGCGCAGGTGAAAACGAAGAGCAGAATCAGCGGAGATCCTGCCGTGATGAACCCGATTGCGAGCGCGCGGATCAGGTACAGAGTGGCAAGGATGAAAAACGGGGTCATCTCCTTCTTCCATTCCAGTTTTCGCGTGAATGCCTCCGCGATGCCGATGTTCTGCACCCGGAGCGTCAGATAGGCGGAAAGGGTTTTGAGACCGCGCCAGCCGGTTGCGAGCTCCAGAGCCAGAGTCAGCGCCAGCGCCATGAGAAGCGCGGCGGCCGGCCAGCCGAAAAAGAGCCGCGCAAATCCGGCTGCGAGCGCGGAAATCAAACCGACGGCCGCGCCGACGAGCGGGAAAAGTTCCGCCTGCGGTTCCGCATCTTCCGATTGCAGCTTCAGGGAGAAAAAAACGTTCCAGACCGCGGCGAACCGGTCGCGGAGTTCTCCGTTCAGATTCATCATGATGCAACCTCGATTCCAGAGTATTTCCGGTAGGCGTCGAGCATGAGCGCGCGCACCTGTTCCGCCAGCTGTTTGCGGTCGCCGGTTTCCGGATAGACGAGCGGTTCCGGATAGACGTCCACATTGATTTCACGCAGTCCGAGCAGCTGCCAGACATGCGGGAGCAGGGTCTGATCTCCGAACCATGCGGGATTCATGCCGCCGCACGGGACATGGTAGATGGTGATGAGCGGGAGCAGCGGACGCCGGTTTGCAATGACCGCTTCAAACGGCGTCGATTTGAACGGAAGAAGCCCGTGGAGTCCGTCCGTTGTCGTTCCCTCCGGATAGACGATCAGGGGGACTCCGAGTTCGAGCGTTTGTTCAAACTCTTTGAGCGTCGCGAGAGATTTGGCGGGAGACTTGCGGTCGATCCATACCGGCTGGGAAAGGCCGATGTAGGAGCCGAAAAAGAACCAGTCGCGGATCTCTTTTTTCGGTGCGAACCGGACGCCGGTCAGCGAGGCGTGCACGAGAATATCCACATAACTTTGATGATTGGAGACGAGGAGGATGCCCTTTTCCGTCGGCATTGTTCCGTGGATGTTGACGCGGATATTGAGGATGCGGAGAACTCCGCGCGCCCATTCTCCGGCGAGTTGCGCCGCGAGGATGATCTTTTCTTCGCGCGTCTTTCCGATGAAGAGGAGCAGGGTTTTCACCTGCATCCGCGGAAACCAGAGCAGCAGACGGAGAATTCGGAAGATTTTGCGCGCAAAACTCAG
>URNE01000136.1 GCA_900549045.1 uncultured bacterium
AAAAACAATTGGCACGCATTCTGCTATAACTCATTTCGTCAACGAAAACGACAACACAAAAGACAAGACACAGGAGGTGCGATATGCATCATCACATGGCAAAATGGCACAAGGAACACAATTATCAGCCGACACTTTACGGGATCGACGATCTGCTGAACGACATGTTCGGGCGGATGACCGATTTCAGTCCGGCTTTCCTGAACACTCCTGATCAGAAGCGTCTGGAGCTGGAGGTCGGCAAGGAAAACATCGTTGCCCGTCTCGCGGTTCCCGGCTGCACGCCTGCGGATGTCAGCGTTGAGGTTCTCGGCGATTATCTGACGGTCAAGGCGAGCCATCACTGCAACGTCAACCCCGACAATGACAAGCATTTCATCCGCCGTGAACGTTCCTTCGATTCCTACGAAGAGACCGTTCGTCTGCCGGTCAAGGTGAAGGGCGCTGAAACGAAAGCGAAATGCGCGGACGGCGTTCTGACTGTCACCCTGCCCCGCGAAGACGCCGTGAAACCTGCGTCGCATATTGTCAATGTTCAATAAAAAAGGAGAAACGATCATGAACGAGAATGAAGTCAAAGTTGAAAACAGGGAACCCGAACCCCTTGTCCTGATGCCGCTTGTCGACATCCTCGACGGCACGGACGGTGTAACCATCTGGTTTGAGATTCCCGGCGCGAACAGCAAGACCGTTCACATCGAAGTGAAGGATAAAATCATGTCAATGACCGCAGCAAGCTCGCTCCGCAAAAATGGACAGCCGATTGTCTTCAAGCGCGAGTTTCAGCTTTCGGACGGCATCGACGTCGAGAAGATCACCGCCAAGACACAGGACGGTGTTCTGACCTTGAATCTGCCGAAGGGCGACAACGCCAAGGTTCACAAGATCACAGTCGAGTGACGCTTCAGCGGTTCGTTCCGATTGCGCACCGGGCGGGAAGTTTTTTGCAGACTTCCCGCCTTTTGCGTTTAAACGGAAGGTTTTTGAGAAGTCGAGCTTGCTTTCCCAGCCGCCCCGTGCTATATTCCCTGAGAAATCAGGAGGGGAACTCTCATGAAATTCCGGATGGTTCACAACAACTTCAATGTGCTTGATCTTGACAAAAGTCTCAAGTTCTATCGTGACGCCTTCAACATGCATGAAGTGCGCAGAATCAACGCCGGGGACGGCTCGTTCATTATCGTGTATCTGGAGGACGGCTCCAGCACGCATCAGCTTGAACTGACGTGGCTCCGCGACCGCAAGGAGCCGTACGATCTCGGCGAGGACGAGTTCCACCTGGCGTTTGTCGTCGATGATTTTGAAGCGGCGCACGCACTCCACGAAAAAATGGGCTGCATCTGCTTTGAAAACAAAGACATGGGCATTTATTTCTGCGAGGATCCCGACGGCTACTGGCTCGAAGTCATTCCGGAAAAGAAAGGCTGAGGTGAGACAATGGACAGCATATCGCAAATTTTCGAAGCGCAAAAAAGATTCTCCGCACTGAATATCGACGTCCGGCTCGACGCTTTGCGCGGGCTCTTCAGCGAAATCCGCCAGAGTCAGGACATGATCTGCGAAGCTCTGCGGCTCGACCTCGGGAAGTGCGAATTTGAATCCATTGCGACCGAGATCTCCATTGTGCTCGACGAACTGGCGGCGATGATCAAAAAACTGCCGTCGTACATATCGGTGAAAAAAGTCCGGACTTCTCTTCTGAACTTCCCGGCAAAGGGGCGCATCTGTCCGGAACCGTATGGAAACGTTCTGATTTTTTCGGCGTGGAACTATCCGTTTCAACTGACGTTCGCTCCGCTGATCGGCGCGGTTGCCGCGGGCAACCGGGTGATTCTCAAGCCGGCGGAACAGGCGGAACACACGGCGAAAGTCATTGAAGCGATTGTGCGCAAGGTCTTCAAGCCGGAACACGTGGCAGTCTTCAACGGCGGCGTCGACGTCTCGGAGCGTCTTCTGAAAGAAAAATTCGACTACATTTTCTATACGGGCGGGGCCGGCGGCGGACGCGCCGTGATGCGTGCCGCGGCGGAGCACCTCACTCCGCTTACGCTTGAACTCGGCGGAAAGAGTCCCTGCATTGTCGATTCCGACGCCAAGCTGAATCTTGCCGCGAAGCGGATTGCGTGGGGCAAGTTCCTGAACGCCGGACAGACCTGCGTCGCGCCGGATCATCTTTATGTGCACAGCTCCGTTAAAAAAACGTTTCTGGAGAAACTGCTTTACTGGATCCGCCAGTTTTACACGGAGGACCCGGCAGCGTCTCCGGATTATCCGCGGATCATCAACGAGCGTCATTTCGACCGTCTGCAGAAGCTGATGGGCGAAGGAACGATTCTCTGCGGCGGAGTCTCCAACCGTGCGAAGCGTTTCATCGCGCCCACCGTCATCGACGGCATCACCTGGAACGATCCCGTCATGCGCGAAGAGATCTTCGGTCCGGTTCTGCCGGTTCTGAGTTTCAACAACATCAACGATGTGATTGCGCAGATCAACGAGCATCCGAAACCGCTTGCGCTCTATTACTTCGGACGCGACAATGCGGAGCAGATAATTGAACAGACTTCGTCGGGCGGAGTGTGCCTGAATGAGACGGTGACGCATCTTCTGAATCCGGAAATGCCGTTCGGCGGAGTCGGCGGCAGCGGCTTCGGCGCATATCACGGCAAATTCTCGTTCGACACCTTCACGCACTACAAGCCGATCATGATCAAGTCGACCGCGGTTGACCTTCCGATGCGTTATCCGCCGAATCTGAACAAGAATCTGAAGATGCTGAAGTTCGTTTCGAAATAAGAGGCAAAGTGCAAAAGTAAATGCACTTTGGGGAAAATTGAGCAGAGGCGAAGTGCGTTTACTGTTTGCAAAACGTGCGTTCAGTCTTACAAGTTTCAGGCACGAAACAATGCTAACGCCTGGCGTAACGTTACTCATTGAAAGTTTGTAAGAGTAAACACACACCATCAAAACAGGATTGGATCAGGGGCAAATTTGTAAGACTAGACACACTTCCCCCCTCTTTTAGGAGGGGGGCCATCTCTTCTTACTATCTATGTCACATCTTGGCATATCATCCAGTTTTGCAAGACTAAACGCATTCTTCTCCTTTTGTAAGACTGAATGCACTTTTCTCTCTTATCGGCGTGCTTTTAACTTTACAACGCACATTGCGGCTCTCTTCTGAAAAACTTTCATTGATTTCCGCCGCAACGGCTGTATATTATCCTGAAAACATCAAATAGAAAGGATTGCATATGAAAGCCGTTGTTTCCGTCATCGGAAAGGATTCTGTCGGAATTATCGCAAAGGTCAGCGCGGGATGCGCGGAGAGCGGAGCCAATATTCTCGATATTTCGCAGACCGTGCTCAATCAGTATTTCACCATGATCATGATCGTCGACATCCAAAAACTTGTCTGTCCGTTCAACGACTTCGTCGACCGGATGGCCGCGCTCGGGAAAAAGGACGGGCTTGAAATCCATGTCATGCACGAGGACATTTTCAACTCCATGCACAGGATCTGACCATGTTTGAGACGAAAGATATCATCGAAACGATCAGCATGATCCGCGAGGAGTGTCTCGATATCCGCACCATCACCATGGGCATCTCCCTTTACGACTGCCAGAGCGAAGACGCGGACCGTCTCTGCGCCCGCATTTACGACCGGATTATGAGCCGCGCGAAAAATCTCGTCAGGACAGGCGAGGAGATAGAGAAAAAATACGGCATTCCGATCATCAACAAACGCGTATCCGTCACCCCCGTCGCCCTGATGGCGGGCGGACTTGATGTGGACGGAGCCGTCAAAATCGCAAAAACGCTCGACAAGGCGGCTCATGAACTCGGAATCAACTTCATCGGCGGATACAGCGCGCTCGTGCAGAAGGGATTTACCAACGGAAGCCGCACGCTCATTTCCTCCATTCCGCAGGCTCTCGCGGAGACGGAGCGCGTCTGTTCCTCCGTCAACGTCGCCAGCACGAAGGCGGGCGTCAACATGGACGCCGTGGCGGAAATGGGGCGCATCGTCCGCGAAACAGCGGAGCGCACGAAAGAGAAACAGTCGATCGGCTGCGCCAAGCTTGTGGTTTTCGCGAACGTTCCGGAAGACAATCCGTTCATGGCGGGGGCTTTTCATGGAATCGGCGAGCCGGAAACGGTGATCAATGTGGGAGTTTCCGGTCCCGGCGTGGTCGCGTCCGCAATCCGTCGCAAAGGCGCATGCAATCTTACGGAGGTCGCGGAGACCATCAAACGCACCGCATTCAAAATCACGCGCGTGGGGCAGCTCGTCGCGCGGGAGGCTTCGGAGCGGCTTGGCGTGCCGTTCGGCATCGTCGACCTTTCCCTCGCGCCGACCCCCGCGGTCGGCGACTCGGTGGCGTACATTCTCGAATCCATGGGGCTTGAGAAGTGCGGCTGTCACGGGACAACCGCCGCGCTCGCCATGCTCAACGACGCAGTCAAGAAGGGCGGCGTCATGGCGTCTTCGCACGTCGGCGGACTTTCCGGCGCGTTCATTCCCGTTTCGGAGGACGCCGGCATGATCGAAGCCGCCCGCTGCGGCGCGCTCAGCCTCGAAAAGCTTGAAGCCATGACCGCCGTCTGTTCCGTCGGACTTGATATGATCGCGATTCCGGGCGACACTCCTGCCGAGGTGATTTCCGGCATTATCGCGGATGAAATCTCCATCGGCGTGGTGAACACGAAAACGACGGCCGTCCGCGTCATTCCCGCATACGGATGCAAGGTGGGCGACAGCGTGTCGTTCGGCGGACTTCTCGGCGAGGCGCCGGTCATTCCGGTCAACCGCTGTTCTCCCGCGGCGTTCATCAGGCGCGGAGGACGGATCCCCGCGCCGATTCAGAGCCTGAAGAACTGAGTTTACGTCGGACGCGACAGTTTCCACTCCATGCGGGTCCGGACCTGTTTGAGCATCGCCGCGCTGCAGTGCATCTCCTCGCGGATTTCCGCATCGCAGAAGCCGTCGCGCGTGAGTTTGAGGAGAGTGAACTCCTGCGGGTTCAGCGTAAGCAGCCGCGAGTCGGTGAGCTGACGGTTTTTGTAGCCGAAGATCGCGGCGAGCTCCTTGCCGATGCGCTTGTGGATCGCCTGTCGCGTCACACCCTCCTGCCGCGCAAGCTGGGAGATGCTTTTCGTGCCCATCAGCTTGGCTTCGAGGATGCGCCCGAGTTTTTTGTTCGAGCCGATCCGGAGAAGGAAGGCGGAGAGCGCAACCATTTCATCGTGCGAAAAGCTGCGTCCGGGGGAGACGTCGACGGGGAGTTCGGTTGCGGGCGTCGCGATGCGTTCATCGTATTCGTATGCATTTTCCCAGCGGGCGTTCTGCGCTTCGATGCGCTTCTTGTCGTCGGAGGCGAAGCGGCAGGCTTCCATGTAGGGACAATGCGGACAGCGTCCGGTATTGGTGATTTTTCCGAAGCATTCGGGATTGCTCTTGCTCATCGCGCCTCACCTCCCGGCGCCGCGAGCCGGAATATGCGCACTCCGGCGGAATTCGGACGGAAAGTCGCGAGCGTGACGCCGTTTGCATCGGTCAGAGCGGCGGCGTCGCCCATGCCGCGCAGAATTCCGTCGCGCAGAACGCGACGCACCTTTTCGGTTTCCTGTTGAATATTGCAGAGCTGACGGTACTTGCCGATCATGTCTTCCATATCGCGGGTGGCCTGAACGGTTTTCCGGACGGGCTGCGGATAGACTTCGCGCACCTCCTCTTCGGTCAGCGGAGCGGGCGGCAGCCGCATCTCCACATGGTCGCGCCAGAACGCCAGAGCGCCGCGGCGGAGCTGGGCGATAAGCGCATCGGAGCGGGGAATGCTGTAAATCCGGAAATCGCGTCCGCTGAACAGCGCCGCGACGTTCATGCTTTCGAGACCGGGAAGCAGCCCCATGTACCACTGGACTTTCATGGCGTAATAAACGGGAATGCGCGCGGAGCCTCCGGGGCCCCACTCTTCGTTTGCGAATGCGGCGGAAACGCATTCCAGAGCCCGCTTCGGGGCGCCGCCGGGGTCGGCGATGAAGAAATCGAGGTGGCCGTGAAAATATCGTCTATCCGGGTCTCTTGTCATTCTTGTCGATTTCAGCAGTTTTTCTCCCGTCTTCCGGATATACGCATCGGCGATGATCCGTTTCTGTTTCTGCGCCCAGTAGCGGGACGCCGCGGAACCGGTCGGCTGAGCGGGGGCCGCAGGTTCCGGAACGGAGGTCTTTTCCAGATAGAGCTGATAACGGCTTTTCCAGCGGGAGAGCCCGAAAACGGCCGCGATGTCGCTTCCGCCGATTCCGGAACGGCAGGACCGGAGGAGACTCATGCGCATGGTTCCGCCTCCTTCCGTCCTTCTTCAAAGGCATTTCCGACGAGTTTCCGGATCGCTTCGTCGACCTGGGGACGCCAGAAAAACATTTTGGAGCGTCCTTTCGCCAGCGGGTTGCGCACGGGTCTGAAGACTCCTTCGCGGATCATCCGGGCGATGATGTTTTTGCTCCATGGCAGGAGCCTATTGAGTTCGGCGACTGACAGAAACATCGATTTTTCCGTTTCGTTCTGCATTTTTTCCTCTTGTTTTCCTTAAATTGTTGATATTCAGTTCTGTTCAGAACTTTTTTGCTGAAAACAGAAACTGTTGTAAACCGTTTATTGCT
>URNE01000137.1 GCA_900549045.1 uncultured bacterium
ACGACAGGTTCAGCCGCTTTCTTGCATTCCTGCTTTTGCTGGCTGTGCTTCCGCTGATGCTGGCGATTGCGCTTCCGCTTTTCTGCATCTCCGGTACGGTGTTCTACCGCGAGAAGCGTCTGGGACTGCATCGGAAACCGTTTGAGATTCTGAAATTCCGCACGATGAATCCCGCTATTCAGTTAAGTCCCGAAGAAAAATCCGAACTGCGGACGTCCGGCAAACTGCGGGAAGACCCGAGGATAACCCGGTTCGGACACTTCCTGCGGCGTTTCAGTCTGGATGAACTTCCGCAGCTCTGGAATGCCGTCCGCGGAGATATGGCGCTGGTCGGACCGCGTCCCATCGTTGAGAGCGAGGAGCGTTTTTACGGCATCTGGTGCGTGAAACTCCATTCCGTCAAGCCCGGTCTGACGGGGCTCTGGCAGGTTTCCGGACGCAGCCTGATGACGTACCGCCAGCGTGTGGCGTTGAATCTGTATTACATCCGCCATAAGTCCTGGTCGCTTGATTTGTGGATTCTTTACCGGACCGTTTTCGCCGTATTCGGCGGACGCGGCGCTTTTTAAACGCACTGAAACACGAGAGAGAGTTTTTATGAACCGCAGTTTTCCCCGGATTCCCCGTCCCGGCTTCTATCCGTTCTGGTTCTGGAACGGCATGCAGAATGAACCGGAAATCACCGCTCAGCTGAAGGAATTCGCGGATTCCGGCTGTCGCGGCGCCGTGCTTCATGCGCGGAAAGGAAATCAGATTCCGTATCTTTCCGACCGCTGGATCGAGCTCGTTGAATTCGCCTGCGAAGAGGCGCGGAAACTGAATCTGAAAATCTGGATTTACGATGAAGAGGGCTACCCGAGCGGAAACGCCGGGATGCGCATTCAGAAGGAACATCCCGAACTGATTCAGAAGTGTCTGCATTTCGCTTATTCCGCGACCGACCCGGCGTCTCCAGCCTACGCGGCGTTCTCTCTGCCGGATTACAGACTGCTGGATGAAACCGCGGTTCCAGCCGGAACGCCCGCGCTCCGCTTCACGATCGCGGAGGTTCCGCGCCACGTCGATACGCTCCGCCCCGAGACGGTGAAGCACTTCATCGGACTGACGCACGAGGCTTACGCGAAACGACTCTCCCGCTTTTTCGGGAATACGGTCGAGGCGGTCTACACCGATGATGAAAGCTTCCTTGTCTGGAATGAAAACGCGCCTGTCTGGTCGGAGGAGCTGGTCCGTGTGCTGGAAGAGAAAACTGGACGCTGTTTCCGTCTGCTTCTTCCCGCTCTGATTGCGGATTTGCCGGAGAGCGCGGAGATCCGCCGTCTCTACTATCTGACAGCGCAGGAGCTTTTCATCCGGAACTTCATCCGTCCGCAATTCGACTGGTGCCGTGCGCACGAGCTGATCTATCTCGGACATCTTTGCGGTGATGAAGGTCCGCGCGTCCGTTCCATCAAGAACTTTGCATTTCCGGAGCTTTATTACTGCAATGAGGATATTCCCTCACTCGACGATTACCTGCTGGACATGAAAGACCTCGGTTACCTGCGCCGTCCGTACACTGGCGATGCGTTCCGTCTGCTTCCCTGCGGGCTGGAGCGTTGCTACCCGCTCAATGCATACAAAACGGCGTCGTCGGCTGCGAACCGTTCGGGTGTGCGCCAGGTCTCTTCGGAGAACTGGACGTATCTTGGCTGGAATATGCCTCCGGAGTTCCTGGAGCCGCAGACTTTGTTTGAAATCGGAATGTCGCAAACCCTGCTGACTCCGCACGCATTCTACTTCACCCTCGATGGTGAAGCGGAACAGGACTGTCCGCCGAGCTATTTCATTCAGCAGCCCTACTGGCCGATGCTGAAGAAAAAATTCCCTGTCTGGACGCGCCTTGCGGAGCGTTTCGCCGCAACGAAATCAGCCGCGGAAACTCTGGTGATTGTTCCTGCCGCGCTTCTGGAATATCAGAACGGCGACTCTCTGACGGGCAAACCGGACGCCGCGCTGAACGCGATGGATTTGGCGCTTCAGAATCTGATTCTGGAGCTGATGCGCCGTCATGTCGAATTCGACGTGATGGATGAACCGCTTCTTGCAAACACCCGGCGGGACGGCGCGCGCCTGATCGCGGGCGAAATGAGCTACACAACCGTCATTTATCCCTCGGTCCTTCCGCTTCAGCCGGAATCAATGACGCTGCTGCGGGGAATGGAACTCCGGACGGAGAAGGAACTCGACGGCGTCCGCTCCCTCTGGCCGCTTGCGAATGCGGAGGAGCTGCTCACGGTATTCCGCAAAGAAGAAGACGGTTCGGACTTCGTTTATCTTCAGAATCTTTCCGGCAGAGAGCTTTCGCTGAGCGGAGCGTTTCCCTTTGGCGTGCAGACGCTTTACGATCCGCTTCGCGAATGCGGCATTTTTACGGGCGATGCATTCCCGCAGGATTTTGTCATGCCCGCCGGACGCGTTCTGCTTCTTCAGACGCACGAAGCGGAAAAGCGGCTGCCGTTTGCGGATTCGGAATTCCGTAAAGTCGCAGCTCCGGTGCGTCCGGTCCGGATTACCTCCTGGCCGATCGGCGTTTCGTCGCTGGGCGACATGGTCCCGCAGGGCTTTTCCGGAAAAGCCGGAATCTTTGAATACCGTGCGGAGTTCGAGGGCAGGGGACGCCTTCTGACTCTCCGCATGACCGGCGGCGTCGCGGAGGTTACAGTGAATGACGGCGAGCCGGAGGTCGTCTGGGGCGGCGGCACGCTTCCGCTCGCCGGAAAATGCACGGAGGGAACGAACCGTCTTTTGATTCGTTTCGCGAACACCGCGGGCAATCTTTACGGCGACAAAAACGCTCCGTTCGGTCTTGATTCCGTAACGGTTGAATAAAAAAATCCCGTGCGGAAGATGAGAAAACGCCGTCCGCACGGGAATATGTCTCTTCCAAGGAAGACAGAACTCAAAAACAGTTCAGCTTCTTGAATTTTCCGTTATTTTAAGCGTATCAATTCATAGGCGAACACCGCTTCGGGGTAACGGAAGTTGTCGAGTTCAAGGGTGATGGTTCCATCCGCCTGACGCGTCAGCGGGTGTTTTGCAAGACGTTTTCCCGCAGTGTCAAGCGCGTAGGCTTCCCATTCGCCGGAGAGCCTGAGCGTGAGACGCGCCGAACCCCGACGGGCGAGGAAGGGGGTTTTTCCCCATTTTTCCAAACGCCCGAACCGGTCATCGCCGAAACTCATGCCGGTCGCCTGTGTATTGGTCAGATGCATCAGCGTCAGACGGCGGGCGGCTGCAATCCGTTCCGTGTCGACTGGGAGGAGAGCGAATACCGCAAAGTCATCGTTGTTCTCCACCAGGAAATTGCGTCCGGCAAGTTTCCTGTCTTTTCCGGTGACGAGGACTTCGCCGCCTGGAGCGGAGACCCGGAGTGTCTGCCGTCTGCGGTTCAGTTCCAGCTGTCCGTCCGGAGAGGAAAAACGCCCGGCCGCGGCGTCGTAACAGTCTTTCGGGAGATATCCGGCGGCAATCAGATCGGGAATAAGATGTTCTGTGGCGCGGAACATCTGAGTTTTTCCGCTTGTCCGTCCGGTTCCGACGTCAATCAGAGCCGTGCAGGTTCCTTTTGCGGGCTGTCCGGTGACCAGGCCGATGCGGGCAAGCAGTCCGAGATCGCTGAATGAATACGGAGCGTCTGCCGAGGCTCCCTGTTTGAAGGGGTCCGTGACAAGCGCGGCGAATGCGTTTTGAGCCGGCTTGATTCCTCCGGCAAGGAAGATCCGCGCTCCGATGCGTTGCGAGAATGCTTTGACCGGATCGGTTGCGATGTCAAAGAATCCGCCGGTGCTCTCCGGATTGACCACCGATGTCAGACTGTGAGCATAGGCAAACGGAAAAATCGCATCCCAGTTCTGGAATGCCGCATATGCCGCCATCATCGCGGGACCCGCAGCGCGGTAGATGTTCGGATTGGCGTAATCGAATTCCGAAAGAGTGAATCCTTTCCCGAACAGCCGGGTCGGAAACGCCGCGCCCGGAACGCCGGGGCGTGCGGCGAGGGGATTGATCTGGCTCGGAAGCACGGGAAGTCTCCAGCGTTTTTCCGCAAAACGCGGATGATCCCAGTAGGCGTGATTGTCCACAAAGTCATAGTGCCGGCGGTCGGCGGCGAGATGGAGGCGGTTCATGAAATTCTGATCGGTGAGCAGGGCGCTGCAGCCGATTTTCCGGAGGGACTGCTTCATTTCATTGAACCGTTTGACCGCAAGATGAGAGAGAAACTGTTCAAATGTTTTGTCCGGATTGTTTTTCCCCCACTCTTCAAATTTCCGGCGGTACAGTTTTACTGTGCGCGGCGATATTTCCCAGCATTGCGCCGGGTTCGCTTCGTTGACGAGTGACAGCGAAATCAGGGCGGGATCATCTTTCAGGGCGAGCCCTGTATACGGATTGACATGCCCCAGGAACCGTTCCGCCCAGCGTTCCCAGTCCGCATAAACACGGTCGTCGACATAGAAGAGCGCCTTGTACTCCTGCATGCTCCGAATGGCGCCTAGATCGCCGAATTCGGAGGCCGGAATGTCGCGGCGCGAAACATAAACATCGGTTGAATAGTAAATCCCGCGCTTTTTCAGACAGGCGATCAGATAGTCCAGTTTGTCCATTCGTCCGGGGAACAGGCGGGAGGGTTCTCTGCAGGAATGGTCGAACACCTCGTTGTCATGATGATGAAAGCGGACAACATTGAATCCGAACGCGGCAAACCGTTCCGCGATGATTCCCGCAGTCTTTTTGTCGGGGAGCTGGGAATCTCCAACGAAGTTCGGGCCATAGAACCTGACCGGCGTCTGCGGACGGTCGCGGAAGACGAACTGTCCATCCGGTCCGGCGATCACAGGTCCATATTTTCCGGCGGGAGCGTCAAGACGGGCGGAGAAATCCAGCGCACTGCCGGGCAGAACGTCCCGGCGGTATGGGAACGCTTTCCAATCTTTCCCCGCTTTGGCGACATAGGGAGGCAGGTCGATCGAACCGAGTTTCGGTCCGAATTCTCCGCTCTTGCCGTAACGGATGCGGAAATCCAGTTTTGCATTCCGGATTTTCTCCACTCCCTGATACGGCAGAAACCCGATCCGCACTCCATAGGTCGCCCCCTGCCATTTGCGTCCGTCCTGAATTCGGAGATAGAATTTGCCTTTCAGAAGAACTTCTCCGCTTTTGGTCGGGAAACGGAATTGCCGTACAATTCCGTCGAATATCGTTTCCTCTTTGTATTCTGCGGGGAACGTGTGCTGTTTGCCGTCGACTTCAAACCCGGTTCCGGCATATTGCAAAATCGAAAGCGGAGAGGAAAGGCAGAAGTAGCGTGTCAGCGTTCCGTGTTCAAGATTTACGGTCCCCTGAAGATCGGAGCCGTTTTTTAAGGACAAGACAAGATTTCCCCTGCCGCCATTGGGGAGTTTCAGACGGTAGCGGAGCTCTTGCGTCTCTGCAGAATGTTTTGCCGGAGGTTGGGCGGCATGGAAGAGCATCGGACTTGCCGCCGGAGTCAGTGTTTTCCATTCTTTGCTGTACGTTGTCACTGTTCCGCGCCAGCCGTCCAGTTCAAGAATCCCGTTGTCCAGCAGTTTTGCATCTTTCCCTGTCAGCAGCGGGGAGCTGCAGAGCAGAACTGTGAAGATCAGAGACAATCGAAGTATTGTCATTTTTCATCCCCGTAGTAGAACTGGACATTGGGGGCGATCCGCTGCCGGAACGTATGCTGTATCGTCGCGGCGGCGTGAAGGTCGGGAAACAGAACATTGACGCGTCCCGAATGAACTGCCCAGTAGCGCGAAGCTGTTGTGCTGGAGTAGACTACGGGATCTCCGCCATATCCGGCTTCTTTGGCGGAGGCCGGAATTTTATCTTTTCGTCTGGTACACGCCAGCATGATTAAATCGTTCGGAGCTTTCCCCGGACGCAGAAATTTGTTGAGCCCGATTGACGTATACCAGCGGTTCGTGTCTCCTCCGAGGTACATGCCGTTCGCATTGACACCGTAAATATATTCATAATAGGTCCAGTTGGCGTTGGTTTTGATTTTTTGTTCGGAACATTTGAACGTGTTGTTTGATTTCATGGGAATGTAGCCCGTTCCTGCAAGATACTGAGCCCAGTTGGGGTAGTGCATGGCTTTGTTGGGCTTCCCCTCGTGATGGAACCAATCTCCGCCGTACCAGTATGTAACGAAAGTGCCGTTGTGATCATTTGTATACATCCCGATGATGATTCCGACTTGCTTCTGGTTGGTGATGCAGCTGATGGCGCGTGCGGCGATTCTTGCCTTGTACAGCGCTGGGAGAAGCATCGCAGCAAGTATCGCAATAATCGCAATTACCACGAGGAGCTCTATAAGGGTGAATTTGCAGGATCTGCGTTCCTTTGTGTAAAATGGGATACGGAAAGTGTTTTTGTCGGCTGTCTGTGTTTTCATTTATTGCCTGTCTTTCGTTTTTATTTGGTTTTAAGTTCGCGAGAAATCCTGAAACAGAAAGTGCCTGTTTCAAGTTTACGCTTGTTTCGCAGATAAAACAGGCAGTTTCCGCTATCGCGTAAATTGCCAGAATTTTT
>URNE01000138.1 GCA_900549045.1 uncultured bacterium
ATGAAGGGCAGCACGGAAGGATTCTATCAGAATGAGGGCAAATACCGCTGGCACACTCAGCCGGGATTGACTCCGACCGCCTGGGGCATTCCGGCGTCACGACACCTCAATACAATCAACGCGTCCTATGTCGACGAACATGTCGGAATCATCCGCGTGGCGAACTGGGCGGAGCCATGGAACTCGTCCCCGTTCCGCCACAACAACGCAGATGATGCGAGAATCACCGTATGGGATCAAAATTGAAACGGAAAAACCTTATGAAAAAATCACTGATTCTTCTGCTGATATTCTGTGCGGCGCTTCTTCCGGCCGCAGACACTCTGCTGGCCCTTTCTTCCTCCGAAACTCAGCAAATTCTGAACACGCCCCGTGGCAAACACCTGCTGCGGGATGCCGACCGCCTGACGGAGACGCCCTGCAAAATAAAAACCGCCGTGGCCGGAAAATTCCACCCCGGGGTATCGGGCCGGCTTTACGGGATGCCACTGATCCGGGAGGTTTCCACTCTCGGATACGCATGGAGACTGACCGGAAATGCGAAATACGCCCGGCGCGGCATCGACGCTCTCCTCGCTTTCTGCCGTGAATTTCCGGCGGAACGCAAGGAGATCAGGCTTTCCCAATTCGGCGGACGCGGACACATCATGTACGCCATGGCTCTCGGCGCATGGCTCTTTGAAAACGTCATGACGCCGCAGGAGAAAAACGAACTGGCCCGCTGCGGAGCGGGATACATTGATCTTTTCCTTGAAGAAGCGGAAAACCAGAAGGTGTTCTACTACAAAGTTCACAACTGGAACGGGTTGGCCATAGGTCCCTGCGCCATGTTCGCGGCTCTGCTCCCGGAATATCCGGGCAACGCCGGACGGCTCGCCGAATCGCTCCGGATTGTCAAACGCTGGCTTGACGCTTCCATCGACGAAAAGGGCGGTTTTCTCGAGGGGCCCCACTACCTCAGTTACGGTGGCGATCGCGTTTTCCTCATGGCGTGGATTCTCCGCGACCGGGGCGGCGAAGACCTGTTCCGCCTCCCGAAAATTCAAAAACTGCCCGCCATGATGATTCAGAAACTGATCCCCGGAACCATGTTCATGGATTTCCGCAACGATTCCGATTACCGCAAACCCGATTGCGCCGCTCTGATGCTCGCCGCCGGTCTCCGGGATCCCGCCGCCGCATGGCTCTGGAAACACGGAAGACACAACGGCGATTTCCCTCTCACGGCATTGTTCGCCCGTCATCTGCCGAAGGCGGAAATCAACTTTGCCGATTACCCCGCCGGAGTCTTCTTCCCCCAACGCCAATTCGCCCTGTGGCGGACCGGATGGAGCGCAGACGACATGCTCTTCTCCATCGAATGCGGCCCTTTCACCTACACGCCCTCTGGAGAACTGAACACGCACCGTCATGCCGACAAGGGACACTTCTGTCTTTACGCATTCGGCGACAAATGGGCGATCGACGGCGGTTATGCCAACGACTGGTCGAACAAAGAAGACAGCCGCGGACTCGGGTTCGCCCACAGTCTTGTCTCCATCGACGGTCTCAGTCAAGTTCAGGGGGTTGACTTCCGAAAGGAAAACACATTCAGCTCCGGCTTCATCGACAACGGGCGTTTCGGAGCTCTACGCGCCAATATGACGGCTGCTTACAACGGTTCCTTCCGAGGCACTCGTGGCGCGCAGGTTCAGTCCGCCGTCCGCCAGGTCCTCTTCGCCCGTCCCTCGGGAAACGTTCCCGCTTACGCAGTCGTCTTCGACCGGATCGTAAAGGACGGGAAACCTCATGTTTTCGCCTGGAACATGCTCTTCCCGACCGACAAAGCCGTGACTCTCCGGCCGGACGGCGCTCTGTTCACCGCACGGAACGGCAAGCCGTATCTTAAGACGCCCGCCGCCAACCGGGGGAAGGCCGTTGCCGGCATCACGCTGAAAAAACCGGGAAAATTCCGTCTCTGGGCGGAAATGGCCGCCTTGAATCCGGAATATCCGCAGCGCAGCGATTCCTTCTACGTCCGGGTCGACGGCGCCGAACCGATTCGCTGGGATTTCGACGGACGTCAGGAATTTTCATTCTTCCGTCTGACCGACAGAAAACCGGCGCTGACCATCCCGTCCCGCCGTGCAGATATTGAGTTCAATCTCGCCGCAGGTGAACACACGTTTGAGATTCTCGGACGCGAACCGGACGCCGCAATCCGCCGTCTCTTTCTTGCTCCAATCCGCGCCGACCGCAAAACCGATATGTTCTGGGGAAATGATGTCAGGAAACTGAAACTCGTAAATCAGGGACTGACCGAAACCCCGTCTTCGGAGAAGGAGCCGAACCGGTGCGCTGTAAAAATTCTCTGCGATAAAACGGGGCTTGTCACCTCGAAGGATTTCTACATGCCGCCGAACCAGATGCAGCCGGAACTGCTCGGACGGTTCACCGCAGCCGTAACCGCGGTGAATCCGGTTTTCGCCGCGGTTCTGCTTCCCTTGCGTCCCGGAGTTCCCGAACCTGAAATCGAATCCTCTTACGCGGCCGACTCCGTCACGATCACCGTCAAATGGTGGAAAACGACCGACCGCCTCACCTTCCATTACGGTCCGGAAACTCCGAAATTTCACCGTTTGCCGGAAAACTGAACAATCCGTCTTGTATCACGGCTGATTCGGGAGTATATTACCCAATCAAATCAACTGAGAGGATTTCAATATGTTCAGACTGGAAAGCGACAGCATGGGAACCGTTGAGGTTCCGGCAGACAAGTACTGGGGAGCTCAGACACAGCGTTCCCTCCTCCATTTCAATATCGGAAACGACCTCATTCCGCTTGAGGTCATCCGCGGACTCGTTCTCGTCAAAAAAGCTTCGGCGGAAACCAATTTTGAACTTGGACTCCTCTCAAAAGAGCTCTGCTCCGCTATTCTCGGCGCATGCGATGAAATCCTCAACGGCGATTACGACGCTCAATTCCCCCTCAAAGTCTGGATGACCGGAAGCGGAACACAGAGCAATATGAACGTCAACGAGGTGATCTCCAACCGTGCAAACGAACTGCTCGGCGGCGAAAAAGGCACAAAAAAGCCCGTTCATCCGAACGATCACGTCAATATGTCGCAGTCCTCGAACGACACCTTCCCCGCGGCTATGCACATCGCCGCGGCGGAAATGATCGTCCGCAAACTTCTTCCCGCCCTCAAAACGTTCCTTGAAGAACTCAAAGTCAAACGCGATGAATTCATGCCGATCGTGAAAATCGGACGCACTCATCTTCAGGACGCCGTTCCGCTGACTCTCGGGCAGGAATTCTCCGGATACGTTGCCCAGCTCGAATTCGCAGTCAAACGCATCGAGGCGACGCTCCCCGAACTCTATGAACTCGCGCTCGGCGGAACCGCCGTCGGAACAGGACTCAACGCTCCGAAAGGATTCGCGGAAAAATCGGCGGAAAAAATCGCCGCTCAGACCGGGCTCCCCTTCGTGACGGCGCCGAACAAATTCGCCGTGCTCGCCGCGCACGATGCAATTGTCGCAGCCTCTTCCGCAGTCAAAACGTGCGCCTGCGCAATGATGAAAATCGCAAACGACATCCGCTGGCTCGCATGCGGCCCCCGCTGCGGATTCGGCGAACTCATTCTGCCCGAAAACGAACCGGGGTCCTCCATCATGCCCGGCAAAGTCAATCCGACCCAGTGCGAAGCCATGACCATGGTCTGCACCCAGATCGTCGGGCTTGACGCGGCGGTCTCCTTTGCCGGAACTCAAGGCAACTTTGAACTCAACGTTTTCAAGCCCATGATGATTTTCGACCTGCTCGAAGAAATCCGCATCCTTGCCGATGCGACGCACGGCTTTACCGAATACGCACTCAAGGGGCTCAAGGCGAATACCGCCCGCATCGCGGAACTCGTCGGCAAATCGCTCATGCTCGTGACCGCGCTCAGCCCGGCAATCGGATACGACAACGCCGCGAAAATCGCAAAACACGCGCATCACAGCGGGCAGACCCTCAAGGAGGCATGCGTTGAACTCGGCTTTCTCTCCGCAGAGGAATTCGACAAGATTGTCAAGCCCGAAAAGATGGTCAACCTTTGATTGAGCTTCCCGTAAAATCAGTCCTTCCGCAGCTCGCGGAAGCCTTGCATTCTCACGGATCGGCGGTTCTCTGCGCCGCGCCAGGAGCGGGAAAAACAACCCTCGTTCCGCCGTTCCTTTATGAAAAATCCGGAGCGGATGCGGGAAAAATTCTCATGCTTGAGCCGCGCCGTCTCGCCGCGCGCGCATCGGCGAAACGCATCGCCGCGCTGATGAACACCCCGCTCGGAGGGCTTGTCGGCTATCGCACACGCTTCGATTCCAAAGTCTCGCCGGAAACCAGAATAGAGGTGCTGACCGAAGGTATTCTCACGCGCCTGATTCAGGACGATCCGGAACTGTCGGGTGTTCACACCGTCATTTTCGATGAATTCCACGAACGGAGCATCCATGCGGACTTGGCGCTGGCTCTCTGCCTTGACCTCAAGCAGGCGCTGCGCGAAGATCTGCACATTCTGGTCATGTCCGCCACACTTGATGCGGAACGCGTCTCCGTTCTGCTCGGCGGCGCACCCGTCGTCGACAGTCCAGGCAAAGTCCATCCGGTCCAGACCGTCCACATTCCGCGCCGCGATCCGCAGACGCCAGTAGAAAACGACCTGGCGCGAACTGTCCGCCTCGCGCTGGAACAGAATCCGGAAGGCGATCTTCTTGCTTTTCTGCCCGGCGAGGGAGAAATCCGCCGGGCCGCAGCCCTGCTGAAGGAATCGCTCCCGCCGCAAATCCGGATTGCTCCGCTTTACGGCAATCTGCCGCAGGAGGAACAGGACGCCGCAATTGAACCCGATCCGGAACACCGCAAAGTCATACTCTCCACTTCCATCGCCGAAACGAGCCTCACGATTGAGGGCGTACGGATTGTGGTTGACTGCGGACTCATGCGCGTGCCGAAATTCTCGCCGCGCAACGGAATGGGACGCCTGGAAACGGTCCGTGTCTCGCTTGCGTCCGCGAATCAACGCCGCGGACGCGCCGGACGAACCGCCCCCGGAACATGCTACCGTCTTTGGAGCGCGGAGGAAGAGGCGCGCATGGCGCCATTCAACACTCCCGAAATTCTCGAAACAGACCTTGTCCCGCTCGTTCTTGAACTGGCAAAATGGGGCGTACGCCCGAATGCAATCGGCTCCATGGCGTGGCTCGATGTTCCGCCGGCGGCAAAAGTCGCACAGGCGACGGAACTTCTGCGCGAACTCGGAGCGCTCGACAAGTCCGGTGCGATTACGGAAGAAGGCTCCGCAATGCTCGCCCTTCCCGTTCATCCCCGCCTCGGACACGCCGTTCTCCGTTCGAAACGCGCGGGATTCGGCGGCACGGCATGCGCTCTTGCCGCTCTCCTCGGAGAGCGCGACCCGCTCCGCAATGCGGATACTGTAGACCTCCGCCTTCGCCTGAGCGCACTGGAGGGGAAATATTCCTGCGATCCGGGGATTCTGCACCGTCTGCGCGATGCCTTCCGCCAGACCGCATCCGCCGCCGGAATCCGGGAGAAAACGATTGATCCGGAATCCGCCGGCATCGCAATTGCGCTCGCATATCCGGACCGGATTGCGCGCTCCCGCTCACCGCGTTCGGGCGACTATGCGCTCTCGAACGGCACTGGAGCAAAACTGCGCGAAACCGATCCGCTCTGTTCCAATGAGTTCCTCGCCCTGGCATCGGTGGAAGGCGAAGGAAACAGACAGATCATTTTTTCCGCCGCGCCGATTGCGTTCGCCGACATCAAGGAGTTTCTTCCCGAACTCATTTCCGAAGATTTTTGTGTGCATTGGAATCCGGACCGCAAAGCGGTTGAAGCGGAACGACGCGTGCGGATCGGTTCGCTGGTGGCGGATTCGCGCCCCGCTTTGAACAAAGTCCCGCCGGAAAAAATTCTCGCCGCGCTCCTTGATGGAATCCGGACGGAGGGAATCAGCGTTCTTCCGTTTGAAAAAGCGACACAGGCTCTGCGGGAACGCGTGGAATTCGTCCGCCGGCATCAGCCGGATGCATGGCCCGATTTTTCCGATTCGGGCGTTTTGAATTCATTGGAAGAGTGGCTCGCACCGTTTGCTTCCGGAGCGGCGGGCCTTGCACAGATCCGGAAAATTGACCTTCACACCGCACTGAGTTCCCTGTTGACACATCGGCAGAAAATGGAACTGGCGCGTCTGGCTCCGGAACGTATCGAGGTTCCGAGCGGTTCCATGATCCGCGTTGATTACTCTTCGCCGGATGGAGTTCCGGTCATGGAAGTCCGCCTTCAGGAAATGTTCGGAATGCTCGATACGCCGCATGTGGTTGACGGACGGATTCCGGTCACAATCCGCATGCTCTCGCCCGCAATGCGGCCGGTTCAGACGACCTCCGATCTGCGCCATTTCTGGACGGAAAGCTATTTTCTCGTGCGCAAGGACCTGCGTGGACGCTATCCCAAGCACGACTGGCCGGAGAATCCGCTTGAAGCAAAAGCGCATCGCGGAGTCAGAAAACCGAAATAAAAAACGGCCGGAGT
>URNE01000139.1 GCA_900549045.1 uncultured bacterium
GGCGGAGGCGGAGCGTACTGCGGAGGATACGGCTGCGCATATGGCTGCTGATATTGCGGCGGAGGCGGAGCGTACTGCGGAGGATACGGCTGCGCATATGGCTGCTGATATTGCGGCGGAGGCGGAGCGTACTGAGCCGCCGGCTGCGGACGCGGAGGCTCCGGCTGCAGTTCCGGCTCCGGGACAGGTGCGGGTGCCGGCGGCTGCGGATGCTGCGGCGGAGGCGGAGCATAAGCGGAATCCTCCTCGTCCTCTTCCGTGTCATACTCCGGACGGTCCTTCTTCAGACGGATGCGGAAATCGAGATTGTTCAGCAGAATGGTTTTCCAGTCCGCAAGAAACACGAGGACGATTCCGGTCAGGAGAAGCGTCATGGAGACAATCATTGTTCCGACGGTTCCGATGTGTCTGCGGATGAGTCCTGCGGGGACGTTTTCAAATGCAGGTGCGGCGAACTGGGCGCCGATTACGCCGCCGGAGAGCGCGAGTTCCGGCGTTCCCGGATGCCCGAGACCGAGCTTTGCGGTCCATTCGTTCATGTCGTGCGGGAACATCGCCATGATCAGCGTCATGCCGATCACCGCCATTGCGAGTGCGGCGATATATCCCTTCCGTTTTGCGGGAACGGGAATGAAGCTGCGGACGAGACAGATCATCAGAAACGCCGCAATCGGATAGATGGCGAGTCCGAAGAGATAGAACAGCACGCGCGCGATTTTCGCGCCGAGCGGGCCGATGAGGTTGCGCACCGGTTCGGAGCTTCCCCCCTCCAGCACGGCAAGATCGGCCGGATTGTGGGATGCGATGGAAAGTATGAAAAGCAGCAACAGAATTGCCACGAGCACATAACGGAACCGGAATTGCGTTTTTTCTTCCGCGGCGGTTGTTTCGGTTTCTTCCTGGGACATTGATTCGACTCCTTTCCTCTAGACAGAAAGATAACTCAAAACCTTTTTTTTTCAACCGCTCTTTTAAAGAAAAACAAAATTTGCCGCAAACACCCTCCCTTCCGGCGGTATTCGAGCTTCCGCTCATCCGCGCCCGATACGTCCGGAGGCAAGGAAAAATCCGGCGTCGCCTCTTTTCCCCGCGAAGCAAAAAAATTTTCTTTTCCCACTTGACAAATGCGCATTTCGGAACTCTAATACCGAATGTATGATTTCACATGATAATTTTCAGCATCGAGGAGAGAAAAGTGGCGGAAGACTGCGACTACATTCTTGAGCTGGTCAAGGAGAACCATCTTGTCACCGACGACCAGATCGCCGAGGGCTGGGCGAAAGTGGCGGCGTCCAGCAGTGAACTCAATATCATCGACGCCCTCAAACTGCTCGGGTATCTCGACGAGAACCAGCTTCTCTCCATGCTCTGCGAACAGTACGGTCTTGAACTCGTGGATCTTTCGGAATATGAAATCCCCGCAGACGTCGCGGCCCGCATCTCCCCCGAGCTCGCAAAACAGTATAAAATTGTTCCCGTCCGCGTGCACGACGACATCCTCACCATCGCAATGGGGAACCCCACCGACATGGACACCGTCGACGCCCTCCGCGTCGTTCTTCAGTGCGACATCGACGCCGTCGTCGCGCCGCAGGAACAGATCGACCGGCTCTATACGCTGACCTACGGAAGCGACGTCGAAAAGCTCGATCTCGCCTCCGCCGGGCTCGCAAAGCCCGAGGACATTCAGCAGGTCTCCGACGGAACCGAGGACGGAACCATCGGCAAAGGCGCGGATACCGAAGAAGACGCTCCAATCATCAAACTCGTCTCCCAGATCATCATCAACGCTTTCAACATGAAGGCGTCCGACATTCACATGGAGCCGATGGAAAAACGCTACCGCATCCGCTACCGCATCGACGGTGCGCTCCGCGAACAGCCAGGTCCCCCGAAATACCTCCAGCCCAACATCACAAGCCGTCTCAAAATCATGGCGCACATGGATATTTCCGAAAAACGAATTCCCCTTGACGGACGCATCCAGATCAAGCTGAAGGACAAGGACATCGACCTGCGCGTGTCCTCCATCCCGACCACGCACGGCGAAAGCATCGTCATGCGTATTCTCGACAAGTCCAGCATCCAGCTCGACATTCCGAAGCTCGGGTTCTATTCGGACGACCAGGAGAAGATCAACCGCATCATCAACTACCCGGACGGCATCTTCCTTGTGACCGGTCCGACCGGTTCCGGGAAAACGACTTCGCTTTACGCGTTTCTGAACACCATCAACACGCCGACCCGGAAAATCATCACCGTGGAAGACCCCGTCGAGTACATGCTTCCCGGCATCAACCAGGTTCAGGTGAACGTCGCCGCGAAAATGACCTTCGCCGCCGCGTTGAAGGCGATGCTGCGTCAGGCCCCGAACATCATCATGGTCGGTGAAATCCGAGACCTTGAGACGGCGGAAATCGCAATCAACGCCTCGCAGACCGGTCACCTGGTGTTCTCTACACTGCACACCAACGACGCCCCCAGCGCCGTTACCCGACTCGTCGATATGGGCGTGAAACCGTTCCTTGTCGCCTCTTCCGTCCGCGCCGTCATGGCTCAGCGGCTCCTCCGGCGCGTCTGCAAGAACTGCGGCGAACCGACCACCGCAGATCCCACGGAAATCCGCATGCTCGGTCTTGATGACAAGTTCCTTTCCCAGGCGAAACTCATGAAGGGGCGCGGCTGCAGCGTTTGCGGCGGAACCGGATACAAAGGCCGAGTCGGCATCTACGAAATCTTCATGCTGACGGATGAAATGCAGGACCTGATCTACAAAAAAGTCGCTGCCGCGACCATCCGCGAAGCCGCCCGGAAATCCGGTATGAGAACCCTGCGCGAAGACGCCCTCCGCAAAGCCGCGTCCGGAATCACAACCTTGTCCGAAGTCATCGCCGCCACCGTCGGCGACGTCGATTAATCTGGAGACCGACCATGCTTGACACTGAAAATCAGACCCTGAAAGACATTCTTATCGCGAACGACGTCTGCACCGAGGAACAGCTCGCCCCCGTCATCGAAGAGCATGAGCGCACCGGAACCCCGCTCCAGGAACTGCTCGTCGATTTCGGCCTCCTCTCCAAAGAGGAAATTCTCGAACAGATCGCCCACAGCCTCGGAACCGAAGTCTACGACCTTTCCGGAATCGAAATTCCCGAAGAGACCATCAAACTGGTCTCTCCGGAAAACGCCCGCATGCTCGGCGTCCTCCCGGTTCAGTACGACGGCACCACGCTTTATGCCGCCTTCCGCTCCCCGCTGAACTATCAGTCCGTCGATGAACTCCGCTTCATCCTCGGCGGCGACGTCGCCGTTGTCGTCGCGTCCGAAGAGCAGATCCAGGAGGCGATCGAAAAATATTACCCCGAAGACAACGCCAACGCCGCCGACCTCCTTGCCGAAATGGACATGATCGACATGGGGGATGCGGAGGACATGAGCGAATCCGAAATTCAGACCGCCGCCAACGACGCCCCGATCGTCCGCTTCGTCGACGCCGTTCTCTATCAGGCGATCAAGGACAAGGCGTCGGACATCCACTTCGAACCGTTCGAGCACAACTTCAAGATCCGCTACCGCGTTGACGGCGCGCTCTATGAAATGGCGCCTCCGCCGAAGAGCCTTGCGGTTCCGGTCATCAGCCGCGTGAAAATTCTCTCCGGACTGAACATTTCCGAACGCCGCCGTCCGCAGGACGGCAAGATTCAGCTCAAAATCGGCGGCAAGCCGATTGACCTCCGCGTTTCGACGCTCCCGACGCAGTTCGGCGAATCGGTCGTTCTCCGAATCCTCGACCGTTCGGTTGTGAACCTGGATCTTGACGTTCTCGGAATCAACGAAAATGTGCTTGAGAAAATCCGCGAAATGATTTCCCGCCCGAACGGAATCTTCATCGTGACGGGGCCCACCGGTTCCGGAAAAACAACCACTCTCTATTCCGCGCTGAAAGAGATCAACAAAGTGGAAGACAAGATTCTCACCGCCGAGGACCCTGTGGAATACGACCTTGAAGGCATCATCCAGCTTCCGATCAACGAAGCCGTGGGCATGACCTTCGACCGTGCGCTGCGCGCGTTCCTCCGACAGGACCCCGACGTGATCATGCTTGGAGAGATCCGCGACATCGAATCCGGCCAGATGGCTGTTCAGGCCGCGCTGACGGGACACCTCGTGTTCTCGACGCTGCACACGAACGACGCCGCCGGCGCGGTGACGCGATTTGTCGATATGGGCGTGGAACCGTTCCTCATCACTTCCGCGCTGATCGGAATCTTGGCGCAGCGTCTTCTGCGCCGCGTCTGCCCGAAATGCAAGACGGCCTTCCGCCCGTCGGATTCGGACCTCCGTCTTCTTGAACTGGAGCGAGCGGACGTCGGCGACAACATGTTCTATTACGGCAAAGGCTGTCCGTATTGCAACAACACGGGCTACAAGGGTCGTAAAGCTCTTACGGAGCTTCTCGTGATGAACCCGAAGATCAACGATCTGATTCTCGCGAACGCCCCGACGATTGCGATCCGCGAGAAGGCCCGTGAGCTCGGCATGACGACCATGCGCGAAGACGGCGTCCGCGCGATTCTCAACGGTGAAACCACCATGGAAGAGGTGCTGAAGTACACCTGAGAAATTCTGTTCAGTGCACAAAAAAAGCACGGTCGCGCGACCGTGCTTTTTTGTGCCGGAATTTTCCGTTGGCTCAATATGCCGAGTCGGGGAAGTAGAACTTGGCGGCGTTCGACTTGTCCACGATCTCCGAGGGAATGACAACACGTTTTTCCGTCGTCAGCGGCTGCTTGCGCGCGCCGGCTACGGCATAATCAACTCCGACGGCAATCATCCGCGGAGGATACGTCACCGTCAGGGGGACGACGGGATCCCCGTCAAGAATGCGCTTCACGATCTGCTTGCCTCCGCCACCGCCGACAATCAGTTTGATGTCGCTGCGCTTCGATTCCCGCCAGGCTTTCAAGGCGCCGAGAAGAACATCGTCGTCGCCGACCCACACTGCGTCGATCTTCGGATACTTCTGGAGATAATTCTCCATGAGCCTCAATCCCTTCTCCGTATCCCAGTACGCGGACTGCGATTCCAGAATTTTCATTCCCGGATGCTTCGCGATCTCCGCTTTGAACGCATTCACGCGGTCCGAATTCACCGGACACGGAATGCCCTCCATCACAAGAATGTCGCCTTTGCCGTTCAGCCGTTTCACCAGCGCGTCCGCGGCGGCTTTGCCGAATCCGGCATTGTCTCCGGCAACCGTTACGTTCTGAACGTCTTTTGTCAGTCCGCGGTCGACGACGACCAGGTATTTTCCCTGTTTCGCCGCTTTCGTGCAGATGCTCGTCAGCGGTCCGGGCTCCTGCGGAAGAACAACGAGAGCATCCACTTTCTGAACCAGCAGATTCTCGATCTTGTCAACCTGTTCCGCCGCGTCCTTCGCAGTCGAAATGATGATCCGGACATTCGGGTCTTTCTTTTCCCACGTCTTTTTAGCCTGTTCCGCCCACCAGACGATTCCGCCCGTCCAGCCGTGGTCGGCGGCGGGAATCGAAACGCCGATCCTGATGGTGTCCGCATCGCTCTTCGTCTTTCCGCAGCCCGTGCAGAAAAGAACTCCGGCAGCCGCGCACAGAGCCGCGGCAAAAAGTTTCAATTTCATATTCAATCCTTTCGGTTAGATGGTCAGACCCGCTCTTTTTTCCGCTTCATACTGGAAGCCGTTCGTGTAGCGGTTGGCATTTGCGCAGTCCGTATCGCGGCGTTCCCATTCGTTCCGCAGGAAGTTCACCGCGGCGGATGGCCACGCGCAGACGTCCGGAGTTTCCAGTCCGAGCAGCATTCCGTGGTCGCCGTGCGGGTAGATATGAAGTTCGCACGGACGTTTCGCCGCGTTCATGGCTTCGGCAAAGACGATGCTGTTGTGATAGTTGACCAGCTGGTCGGCAACCGTCGCCCAGACAAATGCCGGCGGCGCCTTGGCGAGATCGTGCTTTTCAAGCGAACAGAGCTTCAGCAGCTCCGGATCGTCCCCCGTGAGATTCCGGCTGGTTCCGCCGTGGCTCCACGGTTCGAAGACGAGCACGCCGTAACAGAGGATCATGCCGTCGGCGTCGCCGCGCTCCCGGTCGATGCCGTCGCCGTTGTCCGCATTTACAAGATCCGTCAGAATGCCCAGCGAGCCTGCGAGGTGTGCGCCGGCGGAGAATCCGCAGCTGGCGACGCGGTCGGGAATGACATGCCATTTTGCCGCATTGGCGCGGATGATGCGCATTGCGCGGATTGCATCTTGCTGCGGGGCGGGCCAGCGGTTCGGGGCGACGCGGTAGTCAAGCACGAAAGCATGGAATCCCAGTTCATTGAATTTCTTTGCAATCGGAATTCCTTCGGTGTTGCGGCAGACTCCGCCGTAAGCACCGCCGGGGATGACGAGCACCGCCGCGCGCGGTTCTGTCCCGGGCAGAAGAAACGGGGTGATCGAAGACGGAACGGCATCGCTGTCGCTCCACAAATAAATTTTATCCGGCATTTGAAAATCTCCTTTAATGACAAAAGCGTAATATGGC
>URNE01000140.1 GCA_900549045.1 uncultured bacterium
TGGAATAAATATACTGCCAACGTTGGCAATGTCAAGTCTTTTTCCAATTTTTTTTCAGAAAAAGCTTTTTTCGCGCTTCCGCTGTTTGCATTTTCCGCGCCCCGGTTCTATATTAAAAATGCCGTATGGGAATCAGAAAAAACTCAACAAAACAAATGAGGATATGCAAATGAAAAAACTGTTGTATGCCGCACTTTCCGTGTCGGCGGCTCTCATGCTCGGCGCATGTGCCATGTTCGCCTCATGCCCGGAAGGGAATGCGGAAAGTTTTGCCGTGAACAACGTTTACGGCAGCCACATGGTGCTTCAGCGCGAAAAGCCGATCCGCATCGTCGGAACCGCTCCCGCGGGAAAGAGCGTCAAGGTCACGCTCGCGGGGAAATCGGTCAATGCCGTCGCGAATGATCAGGGCGTATGGGAAGCGGTTCTGCCCGCAATGCGGGCCGGCGGTCCCTACACGGTCGTCGTCACCGGCGCTCCGGGGACAACCCCCGTTTCGTTCGACGACGTGCTCGTCGGCGAAGTCTGGGTCTGCTCCGGTCAGTCCAACATGGAAATGCCCGTCTGGGGCAACTCCAAATTCTTCCGGAGCAAAAACGGACTTGAAGAGGCGAAGAACGCCAACTTCCCGAACATCCGCCTGTTCAAAGTTGACCGCACGGTTTCCCCCGGAGTCGAATGTTCCGCCATCAAAGGAACCGGCTGGCAGCTCTGCGCTCCCGAAACCGTTCAGCCCTTCAGCGCACTCGGATTCTATTTCGGACGCGAACTCAATCATGATCTCAATGTTCCGGTCGGTCTCATCGGCACGAACTGGGGCGGAACGCGCGTGGAGCCCTGGATCAGCAAAGCCGGTTACAAGTCCGCTGAACGCGGCAGAGAACTCTCGCAGATCGCAGGTGTGGAAGATCCCAAGTTCATCCGCAACGAGAAGGCGCGTCTGAAAGAGCTGCGCGCCAAAGCCAACGCCACATTCAACGCCTGGTACAAGAACTTCTTCGGGCAATACGACGCACAGGTCAAAGCCGCGGCAGACTGGAAGAAGCCAGATTTCGATGTCTCCGCCTGGACCGACGCCAAAGTTCCCGGACTCATTGATTCCAAGATCGACGGCGCCGTCTGGTTCCGCCGCGACGTTGAGATCCCCGAAGACTGGGCGGGCAAAGACCTGATTCTTTCGCTCGGCATCGTCGATGACTGCGACGAGACGTTCTTCAACGGCGAGAAAATCGGCGCAACCGGTCCCGACACTCCGAATTACTGGAGTTTCAAACGCCGCTACAAAGTTCCCGGCAAACTTGTCAAAGCCGGCAAAAACACGCTCGCGGTCCGCGTAATCGACCTCTTCGCCGACGGCGGATTCACCTCGCCCGCAAAAGAGATTTTCCTCCAGAACGGCAATAAAGTCAACACCCGCATCGCGCTTGCCGGAGTCTGGAAGAGCAAAGTCGAATTTGCCGCGGATGTCAAGAAGGTCGGTCCCCGTCCGTCGGTTGAAATAGCGGTCTCCTCCTCCTCTCCGCAGTTCCCCGCAACACTCTACAATGCCATGATCGCCCCCTGGATTGTCTACCCGGTCCGCGGAGCCATCTGGTATCAGGGAGAATCCAATGCCGGACAGTGGGAAGATTACATGAAGCTCTTCCCGCTGCTCATCAAAGACTGGCGCGCGAAATGGAACGATCCGGCAATGCCGTTCGTCTTCGTCCAGCTTGCCGCGTTCGAGCGTCACACTCCGGCCAAGCCGCTCGCGGATGACTTCTGGAAGAAACTCCAGCCTTCCGATCCCGCCTGGGCAAAACTCCGTGAAGTCCAGACCGCCACGCTCAATCTTCCCAACACGGGAATGGCGGTTGCAATCGATATCGGCAACCATTCGGATATTCACCCGAACGACAAGCAGACGCTCGCCAAGCGCGTCGCCGCCGAAGCGGAACGTCTCGCCTACGGCCGCAAGGGCGTCACCGCGGGGCCGATGTATGAATCCATGAAGATCGAAGGAAACAAAATCCGTCTCGGCTTCACGAATGTCGGCAAAGGACTCGTCGCCAGAGGCGGCAAGAAACTCAACTGCTTCGCCATCGCCGGAAAAGACGGCAAGTTCGTCTGGGCGAATGCGCGCATCGAAGGGGCCGGCGTCCTGGTCTGGGCGGATTCCGTCAAGAACCCCGTCGCAGTCCGCTACGCATGGGCCAACTATCCGGGCGAACCGAACTTCTACAATGAAGAAGGATTCCCCGCCTGTCCGTTCCGTACGGATATGCCCGGCTATCTGCTGAAGAAATAACTCTTCAGACTTGTTTTCTCCGCAGCCTCCGCTTCTGCGATTTTCAGAAGCGGAGGTTGATTTTTTTCTCTTCCGTGTTATATTATGCGCCTGAAAACAGAGGGCTTTCCTATGATAAAACTCGTCGCCGCCGATATGGACGGTACTCTGCTGAACAGCCGCAAACAGCTTCCCGCGGACACCTTCCGCATTCTGGATGAACTCTGGAAACGCGGCGTTGCATTTGTCGCCGCCAGCGGACGCCAATACTACAATCTTTACAACAGCTTCATGCCCGTCGCCGACCGGCTTTACTATTTTTCCGAAAACGGAGCAATCGTCTTCCGCGGTTCCGAAAATCTCTATTGCAGCGAACTGCCGCACGATGCCGTAGAACGCGTTCTGGCGCTCACAGCGCAGATTCCCGGCGCACACCCTGTCCTCTGCGGGCTCGGCAGTGCGTATCTTGCGGAAGACGACGTGGATTTCATCACCAACACGCGCTTCTATTATGCGAAACTTCAACATTTTTCCGATCTGCGCAGGGCAATGGAACTGGACAGAATCTGCAAGATCGCCATTTTCGCCCGCGGCGCGGAGGCGGCAGTCTATCCCGCGCTCAAAACGCTGGAGCCGGAATTCGCGGTTGCGCTCTCCGGCAACTCCTGGGTTGACGTCATGAATCCCGATGTTTCCAAAGGCGCCGCCCTTGCGGTTCTCCGCGCGAAACTCGGAGTCTCCGCGGAAGAGTGCATGGTGTTCGGCGATTACCTCAACGATCTTTCCATGCTTCGCGGATGCCCCAACGGCTACGCGATGAAAAACGCGCATCCCGCCCTGAAAGCGGCGGCCGCGCATGTCACGGACGAAGACAACGACCACGACGGCGTGCTCCGCGTTCTCCGCCGCGAATTCAATCTTATCTGAAACGGAGATTTTACCATGGTCAAAGACATGACAACCGGAAGCCCGACCAGACTGATTCTCTTCTTCACCCTTCCGCTCCTGGTCGGCAACATCTTTCAGCAGCTCTACAATATGGCGGATACGATCATCGTCGGCCGCACGCTCGGCTACAAGGCGCTCGCCGCGGTCGGCGGCTCCTCCGGATCGATCATGTTCCTCGTTTTCGGCTTTTTCTTCGGGCTGACCTGCGGATTTGCGGTCATCACTGCCCAGCGCTTCGGCGCACACGACGAGGACGGCGTCCGCCGCTCCGTTGCCGCCTCGTTGGTCATGTGCGCAGTCATCACCGCCGCGGCGACTCTGCTCTGCGTGTTCGGCGCACGCCCTGTGCTTGAGTTCATGCGCACTCCGGAAGACATTGTCGACGAAACGTACAACTATCTGATCGTCATGTTCTGGGGCAGCTGGACCATTGTCTTCTACGGAATGCTTTCGAGCATCATCCGGGCATTGGGCGACAGCAGGACTCCGCTCTACTTCCTGATTATCTCCTCCATCGTCAACGTGGTTCTTGATTTCTATTTCATCCTGAGTTTGAAAAGCGGCGTTGCGGGCGCGGCGTGGGCAACGGTGATCGCCCAGGGGCTCTCCGGCATCCTCTGTCTGATCTACATGCTCCGCAAGTTTCCGATTCTGCGTCTGCGCCGCCGCGACTGGATTTTCAACGCGTCGTTCTACTGGGATCACCTCCGCGTCGCGCTTCCGATGGCATTCCAGTTTTCCGTAACCGCGATCGGCGTCTTGGTTCTCCAGACGGCGCTCAACGGCTTCGGTTCCGTTGCGGTCGCCGGGTACACCGCCGCCACGCGAATCGATCAGCTGGCAATTCAGCCGCTCTTCTCGTTCAGCATTGCGATGGCGACCTTTGCCGCGCAGAACTACGGAGCAGGCAACATTCCGCGTATCCGCGACGGCGTCTTCAAATGTTCCGCAATGGCTCTCGGATTCAGCGTTTTCGGAGGAGTGCCGCTGATTTTGTTCGCATCCCCCGTCACCGCCTGGTTCATCGGCGGATACGACGAGCAGGTCATACACTGTTCGCAAATCTATCTGAACACGAATGCAAGCTGTTATGTCATTCTCGCCATGCTCCTGATCTACCGCAACGTCCAGCAGGGAATGGGACACTCCTTCATTCCGTTCATGGCGGGAGTCGTGGAACTGGTTCTCCGTGTGGTCGGAGCGTTCGGATTTGCCGTCTGGTTCGGCTACACAGGCGTCTGTCTCTCCAACCCCTTAGCCTGGATCGGCGCAACCGCAATTCTCGCATGGGATTACTGCCGCACCATGAAAAAACTCCGCCGCGAATTCGCGGACGGAGTCATCAGGCCGGTTCAACGCTGAAACCGCTCTTGCCTCCGCTTCCGTATATTTTTCAGAAGAACTTGCATTGCAATTCTTTACATCAGCGTGTATATTACGGTATTATGAATTATCCTCCGACACAGAAAACTTTGCTTGAACGCGTGCAGAACGGCGACGAAATCTCCTGGGACGAGTTTTACCGCCGTTATACGCCCATCATCCGCGCCGCCGGGAAAGGAGCAGGATTCAACGACGCCGAATGCTGCGACCTCGTCCAGGCCGTCATGCTCAAGTTCTTCAGCAGCGGCGCCACGTTCGTCTACCGCGAAGGCAAAGTCAAATTCCGCACCTGGTTCGCAAGAATCATACATTCCTGCATCGTCGATCAGGTCCGCGAAGCGCAGAAACAGAAAAATATCAATGCGGAATTCCCCGATCCGCCCGATCCCTTCGATGAAATTTTCCTCGAAGAGTGGCGCAAGACCGCCCTCGAAGAGGCGAAAGACGAACTCCGCGGCCGCGTCGATGAAAAGACCTGGCAGGCTTTCGAAATGTACGGTCTTCAGAACCGCGACGCCAAACAGGTTGCGCTCATTCTCGGCATAACCGTCAATCAGCTCTACGTCGCGAAAAACCGCTGCACCGCCATGCTGAAGAAAATCGTGAAACACCACAACGAAGCCGATCCGGAGGCTCGAATTGAGCTGTAAAGTCGGCGACACGCTCGGCTCATACACGCTTCTCTGCGAGTGCGGGCAAGGTGCATACGGTTCCGTTTTCCTCGCGGAAAACACCTTCACGAAACGCCGCGTC
Organism: uncultured bacterium; assembly: GCA_900549045.1. Lineage (GTDB taxonomy): Bacteria > Verrucomicrobiota > Lentisphaeria > Victivallales > UBA1829 > UBA1829. Next base: position 5,351 of record URNE01000140.1, read on the forward strand.
GCTCTCAAAATCATCTGTTCTCAGGGACGCTCCTGCGAACGCGAACTCAACGGTCTGATCCAGTACCAGACCGTCTGCCCGCGCACGAACCTGCTTCAGATCTACCATGTCGAAAAAGGCGACGACTGCTTCTGGTATACCATGGACGCCGCCGACAATCTCTCCGCCGAAGAGGGAAAATACATTCCCGACACTCTCGCGAACCGCCTCCGCGAACAGAGACGTCTCCCGACCGACGCCGTCCGCAGAATGGCGGATGAACTGATTGCGAATCTGGAAACGCTGCATCGCCGCGGGCTCCTTCATCGCGACCTCAAGCCCGACAACATTCTGTGGATCGACGGATCCGCAACGCTGGGCGATATCGGGCTTGTAACCGACGCCGCCAACGTCAGCCTCGTCGGCACGCCCGGATTCCTCCCGCCCGAAGTTCTTGCCGGAATCCGCGAATATCGCCAGGCGGACGACTACTATTCCCTCGGCAAGGTCATCTACTGCGCTCTGACCGGAATGCCTGTCGAAAAATATCCCGCATATCCGGCCTCGCTCACCCTGTGCGGCGGCGCGGATATGATCCGGCTCTACAACAATCTCTGCTCCGGATCCGTCCCGGAAACGGCGTTCCAAGCCCCGTTTCCGCGCAGAAAAAACAAATGGCTCATCTTCGCCGCGCTCCTTTTTCTGTTTCTTGCGGCAGGACTTTCCGCCGGAATCTTCTTCCTCCGCAAACCGGTTCAGCGGATTCCGTCGCAGCCGGTTCGGCAAACCGTTCCGCGGACGGTTCCGCAGACGGTTCCGCAGCCGACGAAGAAAAAGCGCACTCCACGCTTTAAAAGCAAAGAAGAATATAAAAAGCAGTTTGCCCTGTTGAATACCAGGTATCAGCATTCGGATGAATTTCAAAAACTCCTTCCGTGCCTCCGGGAAAAATATGACGAACTGCAGAGATTGAAAGTTCAGGCCATGGGCGACGCTGCGCTGACCCCTGTTTCGCCTGCCGAACTTGCCGAAGCGGAAGTGTACCTTCTGCAGCATCCCGAAAATGTCGACAGCCGTTCCCCGGAGACGTACGTCCACTCGAAGCGGATGGACGCGGCCGTGGAGACGTTTAACCGAAAATATGCCGGCGACCCGGTCTGGCTTTATTTCACCCTCCGCAACGATCTCATAACCCTCCTCCAGACGACTGTTCCCC
>URNE01000141.1 GCA_900549045.1 uncultured bacterium
TCGTCAATGGCGGTCAGCTGTCCTTCACGTTCCTGGCGGTAAAAATAAAGCGGGTGCGGAGTGACGGCAATCCGGTTGGCCGCAAGCAAAGTCTGAAAGAAAAACGGCAGGTCTTCCGCCATTTTCAATTCCTCGTCAAAGCGGATGTTGAATTTTTTCAGCATCCGCATCCGGTAGAGTTTGTTCCAGTTCGTATTGTCCAGAAAGAGCAGTTCCGGGAATTGGGCGAGTGAATGCGGCGCAGTGCACGCCCAGCGGGAATCGCGCGGAATCCGGCACTCCGGATAGACGAGTTCATAGCCGCACTGGACCAGATCCGCTCCGGTTTTCCGTGCCGTGGCATAGAGGTGTCCGAGGTATTCCGGCGCGGCGGAGTCGTCGGAATCCATGATCGCGATCCATTCGCCGGAAGCTTGAGCAAGTCCGGCATTCAGCGCCGCAGCCTTTCCCCTGTTCGGCTGTTCAATCAGCCGGATGTTCGGGAAACGCGCCGCATAACTCCGCAGGATCTCACCGGAACGGTCGGTCGAGCCGTCGTTGACTGCAATGATTTCAAAACTCCGGAAGGTTTGTGCTTCGAGGGAGTCAAGCGCTTCCGCCAGATACTTTTCCGTGTTGTAGACCGGAAAGAGAACGGATATGGCGGGAGCTGAATTCATCAGCCGCGTACCAGATCGCCGAAAAGCGTCATGGCTGTTGCATGTTTGATATGAACCTGCACGAGGTCGCCGGGTCTGATCGCTTCATCCGGTTCGAACACGACGAGCTTGCTCAGCTCCGTGCGTCCGCACCAGCGGGCGGAGTTGCGCTTGCTGACGCCTTCCGCGAGAACTTCCAGTGTCCGTCCGACAAATTTATCGTTTGCACGCTCGGAGGTTTTGGCAAGGTCGGCAAGCAGAATCTGATTGCGCTCTTCCTTGACCGCTTGCGGTACATCATCGGCCAGCAGCTCGGCGGCTTTGGTGCCTTTGCGCGGGGAGTACTTGAAAATATAGGCGTTGTCGTAGCCGACTTCATTCAGAATGCGGCGGGTCTCCTCGAAATCTTCATCCGTTTCTCCGGGGAAGCCGACGATGATGTCGGTTGAGAAGGCGATCTCCCCGCACTTTCGTTTCAGTTCATTGACGATGTGCATGTACTGCTTCGCCGTGTACGGGCGGTTCATCGCCTGCAGAATGCGGTCCGAACCCGACTGCAGCGGAAGATGAACGCTGTTGCATACTTTCGGCGTGTTTGCGACGGCGTCGATCAGACGTGTGTTGAAGAATGCCGGGTGAGGGGAGGTGAAGCGGATGCGCTTGATTCCCTCGATTTTGGCGAGCGACTCCAGAAGATCGGCGAACGGGGAAACATCGTCGGGAAATCTGATTCCGTCGATTCCGTACGCGGCGACATTCTGACCGAGGAGCATGATTTCCTTCACTCCGGATTCCGCAAGTTTGCGCGCTTCCTCGACGACGCTTTCCGGAGAACGGCTGCGTTCGCGTCCGCGGGCGTACGGCACGATGCAGTAGGTGCAGAAGCGGTTGCAGCCGCGCATGATCGAAATGAAATCCGAGAATCCGCGCTTGACCGTATGCGCGTCAATGCCGTCCACGTCGCTGAGATTGTCGTGTCCGGTGGATTCGATTTTATGTTTTTCCGCCAGTTCCGAAACGATCTCCGGAAGCTCGTGAATTTTATCGGTTCCGACGGCGAAATTGAGGTGCGGAATCGTTTTCAGCAGTTCCGTTCCGCGGCTCTGCGCCATGCAGCCCATGATGCCGAAAAGCAGATTCGGGCGATCCTCTTTCAGGCGTTTCAGAATGCCGAGCTTGCCGATAGCTTTGCGTTCCGCCTGGTCGCGTACGCTGCAGGTGTTCAGAATGATGAGATCGGCGGCCTCTTCGGTCTGCACGATGTCGTGCCCGTCGGCGGCGAGCATCGCGGCGGCGGCGTCGCTGTCGCGTTCGTTCATCTGGCAGCCGTAGGTTTTGATGTAAACGTTCATGAATTATTCCTGCGCGTCCTTGAGGATCGCCATATTGTTGCGGTGAATGATTTCATGGTCGGCATCGCAGCGGAGGATATCATGGATTTTTGTACTCTGGCAGCCGATCAGCTTCATGCAGTCTTCAGAGGAGAAGTTGACAAGCCCCTTGCCGATGGTTTCTCCGTTCAGGGAGCAGACTTCAACCACGCTTCCGCGCCTGAATGATCCCTGGACGAATTTCAGGCCGGCGGGCAGCAGACTGCTCCCGTGGGTTTCAAGCGCATGCTCCGCTCCGGAGTCGATGATGATTTTGCCGGAAGTTCTGGCGAAGGTCGCGATCCAGCGTTTGCGCGATTCCACTTTCGTGCGATGACGGGGAATGAAAACTGTTCCGACATCTTCTCCGCGGAAGATTTTTTCGATGACATGCGGATCTTTTCCGCTGGCGATCCAGAGGCATTCACCTGCGGAGTTGAGAATATCCGCACAGCGGAGCTTGGACTTCATGCCGCCGATCGACATGCTGGCGTCGTCGGTTCCGTTCGCCATATCCCGCTGTTCGTCGGTTACGCCCTGGACCAGCGAAATGCGTTCTCCGAGCGTGCCGTCGGGATTCGGGCGCATGAGACCGTCGACGGTCGTCAGGATGATCGCGAGGTCGGAGCGGGTCATGGAGGCTAGAAGCGCTGCGAGAATATCGTTGTCCCCGAACTTCAGTTCATCGACGGAAATGGGGTCGTTTTCATTGATGATCGGCAGAATGTCCTGGGCGAGAAGGGCTTCGATGCAGTTGAGCGCATTCAGATGGCGTTCGCGCGAACGGAGGTCATCCGCGGTAAGCAGAATCTGTGCGGCATGGAAACCGAGGCGTTCGCATTCGGCTTCATAAACGGACATGAGGCGGATCTGGCCGATCGCGGCGAGAGCCTGGACTTCCGAGAGTTTGCGCGGACGCTTTTTGAGTCCGAGCGTGCGCATTCCCGTTCCGACTGCGCCGGATGAAACAAAAAGAACCTGTATTCCGGAGTCGCGGAGCATTTTGATTTGGCGGATCAGGAGAGCAAGAGCTTCCGGATCGGTCAGGAGACGGGTTCCGGCCTTGATGACAATTCGTTTACAGGATGAGACTAATTCTTTTCGGATCTGAATGTTCTTTTCCATATTTTCCCCCGAGGAAAGGCGGTTCCGGAGCGGTTCCGGAACCGCGGCAGAGCTTATTTCGCCGAATTTTTGCGTTTGACCAGCTTCGGCACACCGGTCTCAACCGTCTTGCGCGTAACGATGCAGGATTCCACATCGGAGCGCGACGGGATGTCATACATCAGATCGAGCATGAGGTTTTCGATGATGGAGCGGAGCCCGCGGGCGCCGGTTCCCTTGTCGCTCGCCTTCTGCGCGATAGCGTCGAGCGCATCCTTTTCGAACACAAGCTTGACGCCCTCCATCGCCATCAGTTTTTCGTACTGTTTGGTGATTGCGTTTTTGGGCTCGATCAGAATTTTGACGAGGTCGTCTTTCGTCAGCGGACGGAGGGCCGCGACGACGGGAAGACGTCCGATGAATTCCGGAATGATGCCGTAGCGCACCAGGTCTTCGGGTTCCGTATGCGAAAGCGCGACGGAACTGTCGAGTTCAATTGCCTGCTGCACGTCGGACTGCTGGCGGTTGAAACCGAGCACCCGTTTGCCGATACGGCGCTGAATGATCTTGTCGAGTCCGACAAACGCGCCGCCGCAGATGAACAGAATGTTTGTGGTGTCGACCTGAATGTATTCCTGATTCGGATGTTTGCGTCCGCCTTTCGGGGGAACGTTCGCAACGGTTCCTTCCAGAATCTTCAGGAGGGCCTGCTGCACGCCTTCGCCGGAAACGTCGCGGGTGATGGAGACATTTTCGCTCTTCTTTGCGATCTTGTCGATTTCATCAACATAGATGATGCCTATCTGAGCGCGCGCGACGTCGAAATCCGCCGCCTGGAGCAGACGCAGAATGATGTTTTCAACGTCTTCGCCGACGTATCCCGCTTCGGTAAGCGTGGTGGCGTCGGCAATGCAGAACGGGACGTCCAGCATTTTGGCGAGCGTGCGGGCAAAGAGCGTTTTGCCGCTGCCGGTCGGCCCGATCAGCAGAACATTGCTTTTTTCAACGTCCACATCGTCCTGCGCGACCGCGGAGGAGTGCGTCTGAAGACGCTTGTAATGATTGTAGACGGAGACGGAGAGGATCTTTTTCGCCTGATCCTGCCCGATAATGAACTTGTCGAGTTCCGCCTTGATTTCCGCCGGCTTGGGAACTTTGAGTCCGGCAGCCGGATCGGTCTGCTTGCCGTCCTTCGCGGATTTTTTCGCTTTGACGGAGGGATCCAGAATTTCTTCGCAGGACTTGATGCAATCGGAGCAGATCGAAGCCCCGGAGGGGCTGGAGATGATCTGCCCGATCGACGGATCGTCGGCGTAACGTCCGCAGAAGGAACAGCGGGGAATGTCGCCGTGTTTGTCAGCCATTGCACACCTCTCAGACCGCGCGGTGCGGAATGATGCTGTCAACGATTCCGTACTTCAGCGCTTCCTCGGCGGACATGAAGTAGTCGCGGTCGGTGTCGCGCGTGACCTTCTGAATGGACTGTCCGGTGGAGGAGGCGATGATCTGGTTGAGTTTTGTGCGCATGGCGAGGATTTCCTTCGCCTGGATGTCGATGTCGGCGGCGGTGCCTTCGGAGCCGCCGCGCGGCTGGTGAATCATGACCCGTGCGTTTGGCAGGGCGAAGCGTTTGCCTTTGGTTCCCGCGCAGAGGAGAACCGCGGCCATGCTCGCCGCCTGACCGACGCAGTAGGTCTTGACATCGCACGAAATGACTTTCATGCAATCGAGGATTGCGAGTCCGGAGGTGATGACGCCGCCCGGACTGTTGATGTAAAGGTCAATATCTTTTTTCGGATCTTCGGACTGAAGATAGAGCAGCTCCGCAACGATGAGATTCGCCACGGCGTCGTCAATCGGGGTTCCGAGAAGAATGATCCGGTCTTTCAGCAGACGGGAGTAAATATCGTATCCGCGTTCGCCCTGGCCGGTCTGTTCGACGACCATCGGAACAAGCATTGAGTTCTTAATCATGCAATCCTCTCTTTCTGTTTGCAGTTGCAACGGGCTCAGACTTCTTTGAGTTCGGCAGTCTTGACGATGCTGTCAAGAACTTTGCCGGTGAGCAGGTCCGCGTGGATTTCGCCGATCGCGCCGTTGCCGCGAATGGCTTTGAGCAGATCTTTTTCCTTGTAGCCGAAGTAGGCGCTCATCTGCTTGATCTGGGCGTCGAATTCATCCTTGGAGACTTCGATTTTCTCGGCTTCCGCAATCTTGCGGATGACGAAGAACTGCTTCAGGCTCTTTTCAGCGGCCTTCTTCGCGTCTTCGAGGTGTTTGTCCTTTTCGGCTTTGAACTTCTCAACATCCTCTTCGCTGCGGACGAGCTGGTTCGCGATCTTGGAGAATTCACGTTCGGTTTCGCCGTCGAGAATGCTCTTCGGAAGAGTGATTTCGCCGACGTTCGCCATCAGAATGTCGAGGACTTTCTCGCGTGCGGCGTTCTTGCGGTCCGCTTCGATCTTCGCATCGACGGATTTGGAGATTTCCTCTTTAAGCTTGTCGAAAGATTCCATGTGGAGCTTTTCGGCGAGAACGGCGTCATCGGTGATCGGCTGTTTGCGCTCGATTTCATTGATCTTGACGGTGTACTTGACGGTTTTTCCGGCAAGTCCGGATTCGCGCCAGTCGGCGGGGAAAACTGCGGTGAATTCTTTGGTTTCGCCGGCTTTTGCTCCGGTCAGAGCGGCGTTTGCGCCCGGGACGTATTCGGGCTCGTGCAGCCAGATCCAGGCTTCGTCGGCCTTCGCCATGCGCTTGAGAGACGGGGAGGCGTCTTCCGCCGGGGTGAAGTCGGTCTCATAGGAAACCTTGAGCATGTCTTCCGGCTTGGACTCGGTGTCGACTTTGACGTCGTCCGCATAGACGTCCTTGAGGTTGGCGATGCGCTCGTCGATGAGTTTCGCCTTGTCTTCGCTCTTGGGAACTTCGATCGTGAGCTTCTTGTAATCGGGGAGGTTGAGGACCGGAGCGACTTCGATCGTCACTTTGAATTCATAATCCTGTTTGGCTTCGGGAGCCTTCTTGCCGTCGTCGAGAGCGGTGACGGCGACGAGGTCGCGTTCGCCCTGAATTTTTTCAATTGCGGCGTTCTGGATCTGCTTTGCGGTGTCTTCGACGATATTCTGCGCGAAGCGGGCCTTGACGAGAGCCGCGGGCACCTTGCCTTTGCGGAACCCCTGAATCTGGACCTCGCGGGAAACTTCCTTCACGATTTCGTTGAACATTTTTTCGACTTCGGCAGCCGGAACCTTAACGGAAACTTCCTGCGTGCAGGGAGCGGTGGCGTCATAATTGATGAGATTGAGAACGCCCATGCTTTCAGCCATGGAGATGTAATCGGAAGGATAGGTGCCGAGCTGCTCGG
>URNE01000142.1 GCA_900549045.1 uncultured bacterium
CAACGTCGAAACACATGTTATCCTTGAGATTCCATATCCTTATGTCTTTGTTGCAGAAAAAGATGATTTCCGATTTGGATCACCCGCAAACTGGTTCAGCTTGAAGAGGAGAGGTATGTTGCTCCGGAATCCTTGAAATGTGATGTGGCGATGCTTCATCCTGAAGCGGACAAATGGTCGGAACGGCGGACATTTACAAAAAACTCTCGATCTGCCGGTCCGTATCGGCTGGGTGTATGAGGAGCCGGATATGCTTGACAAGATCCGCCGCGGGCGTCAGTCCGCACGGAAAAACCGTGTGGACTGACGCGTTTTCTTCATTGTTTCGCGTTTCCTCCGCGGAATGAGGCGTTTCTAAAAACGGTCATTTGCCGTTTTCCGGATTCGGACGTGGATCAATCCGTTCGAGCACCACGTTTTCCCCTCGGTGCGTTTTCAGACGAAGACGGTCGGAATTTTCAACCAGAGTCTCGTTGGTGAACGCGTCGCGCCAGGTGCCCGGCTCCGGGAGACGGAACTCCAGAACGTCATCCCACTTGCAATGAACCGCGATCCAGTTCTTCGACGGAAACACCTGATCTCCGCGGGTGGAGTAGAGGTGAACTCCGGCGCGTTCTGCAAACCGGGAGAGCAGACCGGACGGCATATTAGGGGATGAACTCCAGATGGAAGTCCATTCCGGGAATTTTTTTTCGACAAGCATGGCCCCGTTCGCGCCCTTTCGATATGGAATCCACGATCCTTCGACGATCCAACCGAGAGCCTTCCCTTCCGGATCGGCTCCGTAGAGACGCGGATTGATGTTGCGCGGAGTCCCATAACTGAACCGCTGACCGTCGATCAGGACTTCGGTGATCAGCGACGAACGCTGTCCTTCTGCCATTATGCAGTGAATTCCTGTCAGGGCATTGCATCCTTCGACGTCGAACCGTCCATTCCGGATGATGCCGGGGGCATGGATCCAGAGAATGGTCCGACCGTCTTTTTTCAGTTCGCATTCCACCAGGTCCCGTAAACAGTCGTCCAGAACGTGAGCGTTCAGCACAATGACGAAGCGGTACTGTTTCAGGCGTTTTCCGCGGGTCAGCGCCGGAAGGTCTTCAATCCGGAAGAGATCGAAACCCGTTCCGATTGCGGCTATTTCGTTCAGCTGCTGTTCAATCAGGGAGCCTGTCAGAAACTGAAAGGTTTTGGAACAGGAGAGGCTGACATCGGAAAGGAACACGGCGATTTTCGCCGTGCTTTCCTTATCCGCAAGATGACGTTGCGCGAAGGAGGCGAGTCTCCGGACATTGTCCATCAGGAGCGGATCGCGAAAGGTTCCTTCTCCGAAGAGATCCATGAACCATTGGGTTCCTCCGCTGCGCCAGACATCCAGAAAACCGCGCGTCATCATTTGAATGGATTGTTCCGCATTTTCCGGAAGAACGTTGTGCGGTTTCGTGGAACGGTGAGTTCCAGTGTCGTCTTCGGCAAAATAGAGTTTCCCGGCGAGCTCCACCGACGCCGGCAGGATCTGAGGCGTGCTCACGCCTCCCGGCTGGCGTGCCGAGTATCCGACCGGAGCCGAAAGATAATCCAGCTCGCGGCATCCCAGAACGATTCCGTGGGCATCCTGTCCACAAGCGTAATGCGAAATGCTGTTCGCCGGAAGATTCGCATAGCCGTAGAACGCGCCGAATATTTTTTCCGAACCGAGCTCCGCGAGGGTTTGTTTTACGCATCCAGCCTGTTTTGTCACGAGGCCCGCCATGAATTCCGAAGAGAAACGCAGCTGATCAATCAGCTGCTGTTCCGCTGCCGGATTCAGGAGACTTCCGGCGGAAGGATTGAAGTTGCAGAAGCGCTCTGGATCGGCCATTCCGGCTGTTTCCAATGTTACAGACGGATCATTCCATGCGTCGCGGAGGGAGGAATCTGTTTGATAGCAGTCTGCCAGCCAGTGCCGGAAGTGCGGCAGCATTGACGGATGGTAATCCGCGATTTTGGCTCCCCAGTACCAGACGTGTTCCGCGCAGTGGCCGAATCCGGAATGATAACCGGGAATATGCTCTCCCCATTGCCGTTCGCAGAACCGGACGGAATTGCGGAGCGCTTCCAAAGCGTCGGTGATCCAGATGTCATTTCCGAGGGAAGCCATATCGCCGTCTTCAAAGACATGTTTCTCCAGATTGTAATAACGCATGAGCGATCCCGGATGACGGCTTTTCCAGCCGTCCGACGCCTGAAGGCGGAAACGGGGAATGACAAGGGCCTCCGGGCATTCTTTCAAAATGGCGTCTATCGTGACATTGATGAATTCGGCTGTCATGGTCCGGAACCCTGTCCGGATTCCGTCATCTGTCGAAGTTCCGTCTCCCAGGTCAAGATTGCCGATGAACGAAAAGAACCGGATTCCGCTTTCTGCAAAAAGACGAACATCCTCCGCCTGCATGTTTCTGTTCCAGTGCATCAGTCCGGTTACGGGAACTCCATTCACATGAATGGTCGGAACTCCGCCGAAAAGGCGAACTGATGTTTTCAACTTACCCATTTTAACGCTCCTTTGTTTTTCCGCCGGTTCCGGGTCCGTTATTCTTCCACCGTGATGGCGAAAACAATCGGAACCGCCCGCCCGGCGGAGATCAAATCTATTGATTTCAGCGTGGCGAGACTGCGCTGATCAACATCCTGATTGGTCACGCCGAGTGTGCGGACGTCGTTGACCCAGACATAAACGTATCCGCCGGCTCCTTCGCCCCACTGTCCGCTTCTGGCGGGGGGATAAATCTTTCCCGTCAGCGCGGCTGGAACTTCCGCGAGGTCCCCGCCTCCGGGCGCGACTTTCCATTCGCCAGTTCCGATTCCGGCATAGATTTCAATTTCTCTGGTTTGTCCGTCGGCAAAGTTCAGACGATAGACCATAACTTTTCCATTGTCCGCATTGTAACACATCCCGTGCAGGAAAAAGATCCGTTTGGGGACTTTGTTTACCGGAATGGAACGGACTTGTGCCGGAAGCGTTTTCCGATAACGTCCCTGAAGAGCGATCATGCTTTTCCCATCGTTGGAGGCCGGATTCACAAAAGAGAACGGCACTCCGCGGATCACATCTTTCCGCGGGAAAAGCCAGTTCTCTTTGTTGATCATGTTTTCGGGAGAGTCGGAGAAACCGAGGTTGCAGAACGGAGACAGGTCCAGCGCTGTCACTGGTCCAACTCTGAATTCGGAAGGCAGAGACGCCGTGCGCTGAAGTTTCTGCGGTGCGGGAGCTTTCTGCAGATTCTGTACGGGTGATGGTTTTCCTTTTTTCGGGAAGGGAAACTCCTTCACTTGGAATTCCGGCAGGAAAAGCTCGACTGTATTGTTCCCCGAGGGGAGCTGGATCTCATATGCACACTCCCAGTCGCTGCGCCGGATTTCGACCGGTTTTCCGTTCCGGAGAATGCGGATCGGCTTGATCATCGAAACGACGGTCAGCATATCCGGACGGTTGGAAGACAGTTCGATCCGTGCGATCCGTTTTTCCCGGTCGTAGATGCCGGAAACGAGGGAGGAGCGGCCAAAATCACCGATCCAGACCGGATCGTTCTGCCCGATGATATGCGGCAGCACATTACACCGCTGAAACCATTCGACATGATGAAGACGTTTATAGAGTTTTTCCCATTCTTTACCCTTGAACTGAAACAGCGGCTTTGTTTTCGAGTAATCCGCGGGGAAGGTCTTTTCGTAGAGGTCGCGGACTGCCTGACGGTCGCGGCTGGAAAAAGCCATGTATTTCAGATAATTCCACGCGTTGCTGCAGCGTTCTCCGCGCTGTTCATAGAGATAGGTCGGGCTGTTCCATTCGGGGATCTCCTTTGCGAATGTATCAAGCCAGAGCTTTGAATCGGGAAAGCAGTAGCGCAGCAGGATGCCGTAGAACGGGTAATCGTTCGTGCATCCGATTGTCTGGAACGGGGCGTTCCAGGCATCTTTCGCATAGGGCTTCCAGGGCGCTGTACGGAACCCGTACTGAGAGATTCCAAGTTGTCCGATTGCGGAATCCGGAGCGGATGCCTCCGGAATATTCTTGACATGCGCATTGTAGGCAATCACGTTCGGTGTAAGGAAATTAATCGTGGTTGCAGTCTGCTTTGCCGCCAGATAACGGGCGCGGTCCGCAAGCTCGGAATCGCCCATTCCACGTGCGAGCCGGTACATGAGATTGTAACAGCGGAAGCCGTCACCGTACATGTCTCCGTAAAGAATCACTCCACTGGTCAGCGTATTCATGCCCGGTGTCTGCCACGGCTGATTGAAATCGACGGCACTGTAGAACTCTTTGAGCCGAAGCCAGTAGCGTTCAATCAAGTCCCAGCGACCGAACAGAACAGCCTGTCCATAGGCGTGGAAAAGCGGAAGCTGATTGAAAAGCGTCATATCTCCGCGGCCGCTTCCTTCTCCGCCTTGATTGCGTCCGCGCCATCCTCCCAGGAATGCGGAGCGGCCGGTATTGGGATCGACCAGAAAATCCGGCAGACGGGTTCTTTCTCCGAGTTCCCTTCCTCCGTTGATGCTCATTTCGCCTGTGATCGAAAACTCCCGCTGTCCGGGAAGACGCTGCTGATCCAGAACCTCCTTTGCCTCTCTGTCGAGCATACAGAATCCGGCGGCGAGTTCGAGAACGTTACCGGAACGGTAATCCCGGACAAAATTATCCCAAGCGTTGCCCCCTTTGTGCGCAAGAACCGTATCATTGAGCTGTTTGATGTAACGTTCCTCTCCGGAGAGCGGTTTGAGGACAAAGCGTTCCAGAAGATCGGGCGCGGAAAGTGAATAACTGATAACCTCTCCTGGGACTGTGCGGTAGAACCCGAAACGGGTTGCCATCAGCGGTTCGGAAAGCGCCTGATCCGGACGGACATCCCCTGTCAGCGTGTAAGCGGGCGGGAACGGAACATAAGCGGGAACTTTCGTATTCCATTCCCCATCAAGACGTACCGCTTTCCGGATTTTATTCCAAATCCGAACTTTACCGTTGTTTTCAAACGCAAAGAATTCGTCCACATCAAGCGGATAGAATGCCAGATGCCGCGCCACATCACGGCATTGTTTCAGAACATCCGCCGGAAGAGTCGTCCATTGCTTTCCAAACTCCGGAGCCTGTGTGGCGGCTCCGTAAAGAGTGGCGGCCGCATATTTTCCGACTTCCGGAGATCGGGCGATGCGGAATCCTCCGCTACTCCATTCAAGCTGATCCGGTGCATGCGCGAAGAAGAGAAGAACAGGCAGTTTCGGCGCATTGTTTTCCCGCCAGAGCAGGAGGAGCCATCCTTCGCTCATTTGCTTTGCGGGAATGGAAGAACCACGGGAAATCAACCGGAGCTGCCCGTCAAAAATACCCGCTACGGCATCGGGAGCGACAGGCACGCCGAGAGATCCCTCTACAACGGAAATGGCTTTCACATGGGCATCAAAAAGAACCCCGGGTGCAAGCGCGCTCCAGTAGACGTCAATGATCTCCTCTTTCCCGGTCACGGAATTTTTATAGAAGTTTTTTCGTTTTGCATACGTCCACGAGCCTCCGGACAACTCATAGCGGGAGCAGTTCATATTTTCCGCATCGAAAAAAACCTCCCAGTCGAATTTGGATTTCTTATATGGCAGAAATTCGTTTTTGTGGGAGAGGTAAAGATTGCCATACCGGACATTGGTACTCAGGAGGGGCTGCCAGTTTCCGCCGAATCCGAAAATTCCCGTACTCAGAAAACTGGTTCCCGGACGGAGATCCGGTGTCTTCCCGTCGGAGGCGAACACCAGTTTTTTCAACGCCGCGATCTTTTCTGCGGTTTTCCTTTCCAGATCGGCACAGAGGAGATAATTCTTCTGATTGTAGGCACTTCTCCACTGTTTCAGCAGGGAACGGATCGGTGAAACGGATCGTTCTTTTTTATCGCCGCCGAGTGATTCGCGGAACTCCGCCGTGCGGAGCAAAGCGTCAAGTTCATTTTCAAACAGTATGATTTGTCCGCCGAGCCGGAACCGTTCCTCGGCAATCTGTTTGTAGAAAGAGAACGCCCGGTCGAAACGCGGATCGACCGGAAGAGTCGTCTGATGTGGAGCCGCTTTGCGGATCGCCTGCAGACGGCTCCATTCAAATTCCGCATCCACGTTCAGTCCGAAGCGGGCAAGACTTTCACTGTTGTTTTTCCAGTCCGCGTAGGTTTCAAGAAGATCCTTTTCATACTCTTCCAGTCTTTTTTTCGTATACCAACCGATATTCGGAGAATAGGGTTGTCCGGTACATCGCGTGGAAAGCTGAAGCATGATATCCTCGAACGCTTCCAGCTCCCGCCGCGCATTCTCCGGAGACATTGCGGAGATTTTTTTCACGGCAGAGGGAAAATGACGCTGAATCGGAGAAAAATGCGGAGCAATCAGTTTCCGTTCCAGCAGGTGTTGACCGATCTGAATAGTCGCAATAAAATCTTTTGTTTCACGTGTCGGTTTG
>URNE01000143.1 GCA_900549045.1 uncultured bacterium
AAACAGATCGGCGTCTTGCCCGAGCACCGAATCCGCAAGTGAAACCGGATTGTAGACAATGCCGTTCGGATTGCGCACGACGTCAAATCCGGCATCCGCAAGCCGTCCGGCGACCTCATCGGCAAAGCAGGAGCCGACGGAGGAGACCGCCGCCGTATGCGGATTCAGCCGGAACGGGAAATCGAATTCAACTCGGGTGCGCGGAGGTTCCAGAACGGTTCTCATCCGAAGCCCTCCCTCCGGAACGCATCCGCAAGGCGTTCATTCAGAAGCGAATAGCGCGGCTCGCGGACGCTGTTGCGAACCGCCATGCCGACCGCTTTCTCCGAGCCGATCAGAATCATCAGACGCTTCGCGCGCGTCATTCCGGTGTAAAGCAGATTGCGCTGAAGCATTACAAAGTGCTGAGTCAGGAGCGGAATCACCACGGCGGGGAATTCGCTGCCCTGCGACTTGTGAATCGTCACGGCATAGGAAAGCGAAAGCTGATCGGCTTCGAGAAATTCATAGGTGATGCTCTCCGAATCAAATTTGACGGAAAACTGCTTGGCGGTATAATTGATCGCGCAAATCCGCCCCATGTCGCCGTTGAAAACGCCCTTGTCGTAATTGTTCGAAATCTGCATGACCTTGTCGCCGAGCTTGAAAAGCCGCTCGCCGTGACGGAACTGCAGTTTTGCCTCCGGGTTCAGCAGCTCCTGGAGCGCGGCATTCAGCGCAACGGTTCCGCAGGACCCCTTGTTCATCGGGGAGAGGACTTGAATGTCATTCATCGCATTCAGTCCGAAGCGGTTCGGGATGCGGTCGCAAACCAGACGGCGTATCACGTCGGCGGCTTCGTCGGGATCATCCTTTTCAATCCAGTAAAAATCGGTGACGGGAGCATTGCGACGGGTGCGGGAGACCGGCGGCATGCGTCCGCTGTTGACGTCGTGCGCCGCCATGATGATTCCGCTTCCGGCGCCCTGGCGGAAAATCTTCGTCAGCCGCGTAACCGGAATGAACCCGGAAGCGATGAGGTCGTTCAGAACATTGCCGGGCCCAACCGACGGAAGCTGATCCGCATCGCCGACGAGCACTACCGTTGTTCCCGGGTTGATCGCGCGGAACAGAGCGGTTGCAATCAGAATGTCAAGCATGGAGGTTTCGTCAATGATAATCAGCTCCGCCTTCAGCGGCGAGGAGCGGCCATGCACGAACTGATGCTTTGCCGGATCCCATTTCAGCAGACGGTGAATCGTGAATGCCGTGACATGCGTTGTTTCGGACATCCGTTTCGCCGCGCGTCCGGTCGGCGCACAGAGTGCGATTGTGAGCTTGGCCAGTTTCGCCCGGCGGACGATTTCTCCGACGACCGTCGTTTTGCCGACGCCGGGTCCGCCGGTGATGATCGAGACCGGCGAGTTGCCGACCATTTTCACCGCATTCAGCTGCTCGTCGCTGAAAATCGCATGAGGCTGAACAGGGAAACGCATGATATTCTGTCCGTAGTGACGCGGAACCGCCATGAGGCGGGCGATGCGGACGGGAAATTCCTCTTCGCAGCGGAGCAGCCCCGGCTCGTAAATCATCTCCGTTCCGTCCG
This sequence comes from uncultured bacterium, assembly GCA_900549045.1. Classification (GTDB taxonomy): domain Bacteria; phylum Verrucomicrobiota; class Lentisphaeria; order Victivallales; family UBA1829; genus UBA1829. Next base: position 1,586 of record URNE01000143.1, read on the forward strand.
AAGCCTTGCGGATTGCGGCGAGCATCAGACCGACCGCAAGGGTCAGAGCCTTCTCCGAATCTCCGGGTTCAATGCCGAGCAGTTCGGAAGCTTTGGAAAGAAAAAGGTCGCGCGGGACGCAAATATGCCCGAGTCCGCGCATCTGGGAAAGCACGTAGGTCATTCCGGAAGTCAGACGCTTCGGATCGTTTTTCTGAATTCCCATCTTTTCCGCGATGTGGTCCGCCATGACAAACCCGATTCCGGGGATGTCGGTCGCAAGCGCATAGGGATTCTCTTTGATTTTTTCCGCCGCGGCGTCGCCGTATTTCTGATAGATTTTCGTGAAGTAGGCAAGGCTGACGCCATAGCTCTGAAGGTGAATCTGGAGCGTGCGCCGCTGAGCGTTCTCCTTCCAGATCTGCCGGATTGCGTCGATGCGTTTTTTGCCGATTCCCGGGACTTCGCGCAGACGAGCCGGAGCGTTTTCTATCACGTCCAGAGTGGCGGCTCCGAATGCGGCAACAATCGCCTCGGCGTTCTTGCGGCCGAGCCCTTTGATCACGCCGGAAGAGAGATATTTGATGATCCCCTCCGCCGTAACGGGAAGAGTGAAATTGTAGGAGAGGACGCGGAACTGGCGTCCGTACTCCTTATGGACTTCCCAGCGGCCGACCGCCTCGACACCCTGTCCCGCGGAGACGCCGGGCAACGTGCCGACCGCATTGTGAAGTTCGCCGAGAGCGTCGCGGATGATCACGACGGTGTAGGAAGTCTCCTCGTTTTCGTAGAGAACCTTTTCGACCTCGCCGCGCAGGGTCTGTTCGGTCACGCCGCCGGGTTCCGGCGACAATTCGAACGACGAATCCTGTACAGGCAGCAGATCATCCATGACGCATCGGATCAGTGGTGAGAGAAGATGCGTTCCGGAGCATGGCGGAGAGCAACGCCGAGTTCATTGGCCCGCTTGATCACATCCGCGTCCTTCAGGGATCCGGAGGGAGCGACCATCGCTTTGATGCCCGCGGCGGCGGCAACTTCAAGCCCGTCCGCAAACGGGAAGAACCCGTCGCTGGACATGACCGCGCCTTCGAGAGTGGCGGAGCCGGTGTATTTCTGTTTGAACTTTTCGATCGCCTGCTCAACCGCGCCGACGCGGTCCTGTTCGCCGGTTCCGACCGCGAGGGTCTGACCGTCCTTGACGATCACAACGCCGTTGGAACGGACGGAGATGTTGATGTACCATGCGGCGAGAAGATCGCACTTCTGCTGTTCTGTCGGCTCCGTAGTTGCAACCTGGATTCCGGCTGTCTTGCTTTCTCCGGCCGCCGGGGGAAGATCACGGAAGCCGCGGACGTTCGTCAGGAGCGGAGCGGCAATGACCAGAGAGCCGTCGCAAAGAACTTTGACGGTATTGTTGATGCCTTCCGGATCGTCGCCGACGTAACGCGGAATCGAGGAAAGTTTGCCGCACTGGAGAATGCGGATCTGTTTGTTGAGTTTGAAACGTTCCGCATCGCAGAAAACTTCAAGAGCTTCTTTGGAGAAATCGGGCGCGACGACGCATTCCGCGAAGGTGGACATGATCGTTTCGGCGGTCTCGGCGTCGACCTGCGTGTTGAACGCGATCACGCTTCCGAACGCGGCGCGGGCGTCGCAGTCGCGCGCTTTGAGATAGACGTCGCGGAGGGATTCGCAGCCGACCTGAACAGCGGCGCCGCTCGGGTTGACGTGTTTCATCACCGCGCAGGCTGGACGGTCGAAGTATTTAACGATGTTGAGCGCGCCGGAAATATCCTCGAGGTTGGTCTGGGAAAGACCGTTCTTGCCGTTCTTGAGAGTCTTCATGTCCATGATGGCGCCGGAGCAGCCGTCGGGACGGTAGAATGCGGCGGGCTGGTGCGGGTTTGTCCCGTACCGGAGGTCGTCGGCCTTGACGTAAGTGCGTCCGCCGATCTCAATTGTCTGCGGGAAGTTTCCAACATGTTTGGTTAAATAGGTATCGCGTTCCAGCTTTGCCATTTTTCGCTCCTTCTAAGGTTGAATATTTTCAAATATGTGGTAACTTACCACGGCAAACGATAAATTTCAATCGGAATAAGGATTTTTTTGCACCATGAGAGGCGGATTCATCACTTTGGAGGGCGGCGAAGGAACCGGAAAGAGCACGCAGGCTGCGCTTCTGGGCGAAGCGTTCGTCCGCAGCGGACGCATGGTCCGTACCGTGCGCTCACCCGGCGGAACGGCAGTCGCGGAAAAACTGCGCACGATTCTCAAAACCCGCGAGCCGGGCGAAAACCTCACCCCGGAAACGGAACTCCTTCTCTTCGGAGCATGTCATTAGCAAATGGTAGAAACGCTTCTCAAGCCGGAACTGGAAAAAGGGACATGGGTCATTTCCGACCGCTTCTTCGACTCCACAAAAGTCTATCAGGGCTACGCGCGCGGGATCGACATGCGGATGCTCGACGAAATCAACCGCTTCTCCTGCCGCGGACTCAACCCCGATCTGACCATCGTGCTTGACATTCCGCCGGAACTCGGAATCCGCCGCAGCGCCGGACGCGCCGCAAAAGAGGAATTTGAAAACGACCGTTTCGATTCCGAAACCTTACAGTTCCATACGGCCGTCCGCAACGGTTTTCTCAAACTTGCGGAACTGGAACCGGAACGAATCAAAATCATCGCCGCCGGAGGAACCGTCGAAGAGGTTGCCCGCGCAGTGAGGGAGTGTGTGAACCATGAGCTTGGACTGGACCTTTTTTGAGCGCCATTTTCCGCTGACCGTCAACTCGCTGAAAAACGCGCGGGCAGCAGGACGCCTCACGCACGCGTTTCTGCTCTGCTCGTCCAACACGGATTACCGGATGGACTTCCCGCCGCTGCTGGCGTCGCTCGCCGCGTGCGAACACCCCGCCCCCGATTTTTCGCCCTGCGGTCACTGCGCCGTCTGCCGTGAAATGCAGGGGGGGACCTTCCCCGACATGGTTTCGCTCGCCCCCTCCTCCGTCTCGCGCATCATCCCGATCGGAGAAAGCGACGACGAAGTCGACACCATGCGCTGGTTTGAAGCCCAGTTTCACCTCAGCGGCATGACCGACTGCGGATGGAAGATCGGCGTCATCCACGAGGCGGACCGTCTCAACGAACAGGCGCAGAACGCCTTTCTCAAAACGCTGGAGGAACCGCCGGAAAAGTGCATGTTCATTCTAACGACCGCCAACCCGTCCGAGCTTCTGCCGACGATCCGCTCGCGCTGTCAGACCATTCAGCTGACCGACAACCGCTGCACCTACCGTCTGCCGAACGCGGAGGGGCTTCCCGCTCTGCTGCACAAACTGCTGTTTGAATCTCACGGAAAGCTCATTGATACGGAAGACTGCGCAACCGCGCTGATCGACTATGCCGCATCGCTCAACGACCTTGCGAAACAGAATGTCGCGAAAAAGTGGGAACGCCGGCTCGAAGAGGCCGCGAACCTCGAATCGGCAGGAAAACAGCTCATAGAAAAACGCATCAAAGGCGAGGAGAGCTGCGAATACAAACGCCTGCGCGACCAGTTTCTCAGCATGATCCACGCCTGTTTTGCCCAGACGGCGCTGCTCGCATCCGGCACGCCGATGAAACTGATTCCGAACCCGGAACTCTTTCCGGCACAATTTGATCCCGACGCGGCAAAAGCACTCGGGGAAGAACGCGTCTACCGCTGTCTCGGCTATGCGGAAGACCTGCTGCGCGCCATGCGCACAAACGCGGACGACCAGCTCGCCATCCGCGCATTCTGCCTCAAGACGGCATTCAAAAGTTAATGGAGGAAACGATGACACAAGGCATCAGCACAACCGAAGCACTTGAAATTCTCAAGACGACCGAGCCCGTTCAGCTGCTGGAGATTCTCCGCCGCGCAACCGAAGCAAGGGAGAAACATTCGGGCGACAAAATCAAAACCTGTTCCATCGTGAACGCGAAATGCGGAAACTGTCAGCAGAACTGCGCTTTCTGCGCTCAGTCCGCACGCTCGAAAGCAAAAATCCACACCTACCCGCTGATCCCCGCGGAGGAAATGTACAATGCGGCGAAAGACGCCGCGGAACACGGTTCCCACCGTTTCGGAATCGTAACCTCCGGAACCAAAGTCGTTCAGGGACACGATCTCGACGAGATCTGCAAGGCGATCCGCATGATCCGCAAAGATCTGCCGATCCTCCCCTGCGCCTCGCTCGGCATCATGACCGAAGACGCCATGCTCCAGCTCAAAGAAGCCGGACTCGACCGTTACCATCACAATCTCGAAGCCTCGCCGAGCTACTTCCCGGAAATCTGCACGACGCGTCCTTATTCCTCGCAGCTCGAAACCGTTCGGACAGCGAAAAAGGTCGGCTTCACCGTCTGTTCCGGCGGCATCATCGGCATCGGCGAATCTCTGGAACAGCGCGTCGAACTGCTGGAAACGATCCGTTCACTGGAAGTGAATTCGGTTCCGCTGAACTTCCTCAGTCCGATCCCCGGAACGCTGCTGGAAGGCGGACGCGGAATTACGCCCTGGGACTGCCTTCGCGCGATTGCCGCGGCGCGTCTCATGATGCCTGAAACCAGCATCCGCATCTGCGGCGGACGCGAACAGAATCTGCGCGACATGCAGTCGCTGATCTTCGCCGCCGGCGCGGACAGCTTCATGACGGGCGGCTATCTTGTCACTCCGGGCCGCGGCGTCCAGGCGGATCTCCAGATGATCCGCGACGCCGGTCTTGAGCTTGTCCGATAAAAACGACAAAATGACGAATCCGCGTTTCCCGCCAGTTTTCCGGGAACGCGGATTCGTCTCCCCTTTTTGTTCAATATTTCCCTTTTTTATCAAGAGATTGCTTGAAAATACCGAAAAGGTCATTATATTT
>URNE01000144.1 GCA_900549045.1 uncultured bacterium
TAATACCACGATATAAACGAAAAGTCAATGCTTAAAAAGAAAATATCGGGCAATTTTTTTTATTGCAAATTGTTTTTCGCGCAAAGCGTGCTATGTTTTGCAGAGGAGGATTCACTATGACCGCAAGGATGCGAGACGGCGCGAAAGACGGCGACAAAAGTTTTTCGAAGCTGTTTGATATCATCGAAGAGATTGCCGCCAGCCGTTCCGGATTGCGGGGACGCGAAGTCGCGGAGCGGACCGGAATGCCGGTCAGCACGACGTTCCGCATGCTCAAGTTCCTTGTGGAAAACGGTTACCTGCGCAGCGCCTCTTCAACCTATACGCTCGGACTCGGCATTGCGCGGCTCGGCAACATTGCCGCCGCTCAGAATCCCCTGCTGAAAATCTCGCGTCCGATACTCGCCGAACTTTCCGCGCGGACGATGGAGACCGTGCATCTGGCGGAACTGAAGGACGGTCAGCTGCTTTACATCGACAAGGTTGAAGGCGTGCGTTCGGTGCGCATGGGATCCCTGATCGGAAGCTGCTCTCCGCTTCACTGCACCGGAATCGGAAAGGCAATTCTGGCGTTTCTGGATGAAAAAACGCTTCATGAACAGCTCGAAAAAATCGAATGGACACGCTACACCGACACCACGCTCCTTTCCGCTTCCGCTCTGCTCCGCGATCTCGCGGAAATCCGGAAACGCGGATATGCCGTTGACAACTGCGAACACGAACTGGGAGTTTACTGTCTCGCCGCCCCCGTGCTGGATTATTCGGGTCATGCGGTTGCCGGAATCAGCATTTCCGGCTCCGAGCTTTATCTGAAAAACCGCACGGCGGAACTTGCCGCGCTGGTCCGGAACGCCGCCGCGAAGATTTCCAACGAGTACCACGGATAAATCATGAATTTTTACGACGGCTTGACGTTTCCCGCCGCGGGAGTGATTCCGTTCGGTCATCACCGCGCGCACACGCCGCTTTATTACGGCATACAGTTCAACACCTCCGGGACTCTCCGCCTGCGCATCAACCGCGGACGCGAATGCACGCTGACGGGTCCCGCCTGTTTCATCACGCATCCGGGCGCATTTTTTGAATACGCGCTTGCTCCGGGCGAGCGGCACGATTTCACTTTCTGCTGTTTCATCGGACCGCGTGTTCAGGAGTATCTCAGGAGCGGTCTTCTTGATCTGACGCCTATGCCGGTCGCAATCCGCCGAGAACACAAATTCGCGGAAACTCTGCGCGAGCTGCACCGCCAGCGGGAGCTCGGGAACTATCCCGAAACGGTGAACCTGCTGGAGAGTCTTCTGATTCAGCTCCGGAGGCAGACGCAGACCGCGGCGTTCCTGTACCAGACGCCGCGTCTTCAGGAACTTGTGCATGAACTGCGCGCGCATCCGGAGCGCGACTGGGATTTTGAAAAAGAGGCGGTGCGCCTGAATATTTCGACACAGCATTTTCGCCGCATTTTCCGTCGTCACACGGGGAATTCCCCGCAGCATTATCTGATTCAGCTCCGGCTCGCCCAGGCGGCGAACCGTCTGGCGCATTCGGAATCCCCTGTCGGGGTGATTGCCGCCGAAGCCGGGTTCGAGGACGTCTTCTATTTCTCTCACCTGTTCCGCAAGTATTACGGAATTCCTCCGAAAAAGTACCGCGAAGAGTTTTTTGTCTGATCCGTTTTCGGTTGACACTGTTTCGAGCAGTCAGTCAACAGGAGACGCAAAATGAATGAAATTTTTCAGACCGCCGCGGAGATTCTGCTTGATTTCTGCGGGGAAGAGGCTCTGCTGCGGACCGGAACAACGGCAAAACGCATCCGCGCGGTCCCGGCCGGAGCCGTGAAACAATCCGCGGATTCCTCCGGAAACGCGGCAAGGAGAACCCGTTCCTTCTTGCTGGAACTGAATTCAGAAAAAACGTTCTTCCCGCAGAAGAGCCGTCTGGTTTTCCGGAGCGCGGAATATCTCGTTCTTTCCGCTTCTCTGCTTCCGGAGGGAAAAATCTGCGAAGCGGAAACGGAGGTGCTGGAATGAAACTCTGTTTCTCTCTGCGTCCGGGGAATACGGACGCCGTCTTCCGCAAACTGGAAGAACGCGCTTCCGCGTTGATTGCGGAGACGGGGAAGGGGCTCTATCGGCTTGCCGCCGATGCGACTCCGGTCCGGAGCGGCCGCGCCCGCGCCAACTGGCGCTGTTCGGTCGGTTCACCGGATTGCTCTTCCGATGATTGCACCGTGTTCGATTCCGGTCGCGCCCAGGCGGCTTTTTCCGGCGTCGAGCCCGGCGATACGCTGTACATCACGAACAGCGTTCCCTACATCGGGCGGCTGGAAGAGGGGTGGTCCGTGCAGGCACCCGCCGGAATCGCAGACCGCGCTCTTTCCGTCTGTTCCTCCAACTTTGAATCGGGAGTTTATTGCCATGATTGAATTTCAAACGGTAAAATTGAAAATCCGCGAATATCTTTTTTCCCGCACCTCCGTGGATTCGGGGCATCTTGCCGGAGAAGGCTCTTTCTTTGTTCCGGACGGCGGTCTCTGGTTCCGCGAGACGTTTCAGGAATTCACGGTGACGCGTCCCGCGCAGTTTTCGAGCCGGGTTGACGGCTCTGTCGTTTATGAGATACTCCAGCCGTCGGACCGCGATTTCCGCGAAGCGGAAGTTTTGCGTCAGAGCATCGCGGATCTTTTTCAGCCGCCGCTTCTGATCTCCGGAGAGGGGTTTTATCTCCAGCCGACGCGGATTGTTCCGCTTGCCTCGCGTCTGGACCGCGCGTGGAACATTGCCGCGCTCCGCATTCATTTTTCGGCGTATCCGGTTTGAAAACTTATGGATCTGACGCTCCATTACAAACAGTCGCTTGCGTTTTCGAGCGAGGCAACGGAGATCCTGTATGGCGGCGCGGCGGGCGGCGGGAAGAGTCATCTGCTGCGGGTCAAAGCCGTTTTTCTTGCGCTGAGCTATCCGAAAACGCAGATTTTTCTGTTCCGCAGGCATTATGCGGAACTGTTGCGGAACCACATGGACGGTCCGAACGGGTTTCGCGTCCTACTTGCCGCGTTTTTGAAAACCGGCTGCTGCCGGATCACCGGTTCGCCGCCCGTCATCCGGTTCCGCAACGGCTCCGCAATTTTTCTCTGCCACTGCCAGTACGAGCGGGACGTCATGAAATATCAGGGCGTGGAAATGCATGCGCTGCTGATCGACGAGCTGACGCATTTCAGCGAACCGGTCTACCGCTCGCTCCGCGCCCGCTGCCGAATTCCCTCCGAATTGAAACGGCTTTCGCCTCCGCCGCGTCTTCCGCTCGTTCTGAGCGGAGCGAATCCCGGCGGTCCCGGACACAACTGGGTGAAGGCGTCGTTCATCGACTTCGCACATCCGCTGGAGATCCGCCGGATGCCGAAATCGGAGGGCGGAATGCTGCGGCAGTACATTCCCGCGCGCCTTGCGGACAATCCGAGTCTGGATGCGGAGGAATATTCGGCGCGTCTGCTTGGTCTGCGCTCGCCGTATCTGGTGAAGGCGATGCTGGAGGGCTCGTGGGACATCGTCGCCGGCGGCATGTTCGACGACCTCTGGAATCCCGGCGTACATGTGATTGCGCCGTTTGAAATACCGTCGTCGTGGCGGATTGACCGTTCGTTCGACTGGGGCGCTTCGAGGCCTTACAGCATCGGTTTCTGGGCGGAGTCGGACGGTTCGGATGCGACGCTGGACGACGGTTCCGCGCTTCATACCCTGCGGGGCGATCTCTTCCGCATTGCGGAGATTTACGGCTGGAGCGGCGTTGCGAACGAGGGGTGCGGACACACCCCCGCCGAAATTGCGCGTCTGATTCTGGAGAAGCAGGAGTTTCTCGGTCTGACCCGCCGCATCCAGCCGGGACCCGCCGACAATTCGATTTTCGACGCGTCGGGCCGATCTTCAATTGCATCGGATATGGAGCGTCTCGGAATCCGCTGGCAGAGATCGGATAAATCGCCCGGTTCCCGCAAACGCGGCTGGGTGTTGCTGCGTCAGCTCCTGAAAGGAGGTTTGACGCGTGAAACTCCCGGACTTTTTGTTTTTCGCGAGTGTGTGCAGTTCATCCGCACGATTCCGACTCTGCCGCGCGACGCGCGCGATCCCGACGACATTGACACGGCGGCGGAAGATCATGTCGCGGATGAAACCCGTTACCGGATCCTCGCCGTTTCCCGACGTTCGCATTCCGGCGGTGCGTTCGGGCTGATTTGACCCCGTTCAGCGGTCGAAGCGCGCGAAGGAGTGCGGCGCAATGCGTTTCCCGCAATGAACGTATTCCGCATTCGTGCAATTGAAGACGAGAGTTGTTCCGTTTGCGTATCGCGAGGATTCAATGCCGGGGGCTGGAATGCGGATCTCGTCCAGAAATTCATACTGCAAGTCGGAGATCGTTTCAAACAGCTTCTGTGTTTTGGCGATGGCGTCGACGGAGAAGCGGAGCTGTTCGTCGGTCGCACAGCACATATCCTCGTTGCCCATCCAGTTGTCTCCGGCATGCATGAATTTCGCGTAGAAATAGGCGAGGGGGCGTCCGCCGTATTCAAGATTGCGCAGCATCAGGTCCGGATCTTTTTTGACCATGCCGTTGACGCTTTCGCAGAAGGAGTTGTAGGTGAGAATTCCATGGTAGACGATGTACCAGAACGGCACATATTCGTCGCAGATTTCCGGTCTTTTCGGATTGAGTTCGAAAATGGCGTAAAGAGCGTAGTCGAAACATCCGATGGCGAAGTCCATTCCGCCTTCGGAGGCGCTGGCGCCGATTTTTTCACGGGCGAGAGCGAGTGTTTTTCCGCGCCATTCACCTGTTTCGCGCGGATTGAGCGGATGATCCGGATGATGGCACGGAAGCGGCTGAATCATGGAGATCGCATCGTAATATTGAGTTCCGCGGAAACCCAGTTCCACATATTTTGCCATATCCTCCACACGCAGATGATGTGTTGCTTTTGGGCAGAGCTGTGAGGATTGCCCGCCGCCCCATTGTCCGCCGTTGCAAGGTTTGCCGTCGCGGTCCCGCAGCAGCATCGACTCTTTGCGGCGGCTGGAGATCGCGTATGAACCAATTGCGTTTGCGTGGTTGCTGAACAGATAGCCGTACTCTTTTGCTTTGCGGATCAGGGCTTTGAGTTCCTCTTCCGTACCGATTTTCGGTTCGACCGGGAAGACGTCCGGCCAGCGGCCGTCGTGTCCGCCGATGTTCCAGCCGACAATTGAAAATTCCAGATTCCGTATTCCTTTCCGGTGGCATTCCTCGATGATTTCCCCGCATCGTTTCAGCGTCACAGCGGCGAAAACCGGCGGCTCGGTTTCAGGCGTCTGTTCCAGAACGGGTGGCGGAACGGGTTTCCATGCCAAACGGATCCGGATGAGGGTTCCCCGGGCGGTTTCCGCAAGAACGGGATATTTTTTCGCCCGTTCCCGCAGCGGAACGCACGCTCCGCGTTCAATCTGATAACGGCGGTAGGCCCGCGCCATTCCCGCCCAGTCCGCTTCCTCTCCATACAGATTCAACAGCAGGATTTCCGGGGTTTCGTAGGGTGCTTCCCCGTTCAGCCGGATGCGCGGATGGAGATAATACTTCCCGTCGCGGACTCCGTAGACGAGGTCATAGAAGATGTTCATTCCGCGCATGATCGCGAGAACGGCATGAGAGCCGTTTTTGATGCCGAAGAGAGGCAGGTTGCTGGCGGCGCTTACATATTCCGTATCGGTGCGCGGATGAAAGCGCACGAGTCCGGAGGGACGGTTGCTTTCCGTCACCGTCGGAATGAGAAAGTAACCGTCGGTTCCGGCTGTTGCGCAAAAATCATCCAGATGGATTTCCAGAGATTTCGTATCCTGCGGTATTCCGTTTACGGGAACTCGGAAAAGATTGCCGTTCACTTCCACGGGAACTTCCCGGCGGGTCCCGTCCATCATCGTTGCAAATGCTTGAGCCATGACAGTCTCCTTGTTTGTTTGAAACAATATATCATTGAGACCAGGGGGATGCAATCTTTGAAAAGTCAAAAAAATATCGTTTATTCGTCAACATTCTATCGTCTGTCAGTTGAAGCAATGCAGATAATATTGTTTGAGCGGAAAAATTTTTCTGCCGCCCGGTTGAAAAACGGCGGAGCGGTGATATATTTTTCTCCGGCAGCAGAAAGGAGATTGTATGGAGACACCGCGTATTCTCCGGTTGACAGCGCACAAGCGGGATTTTTCCGTGCTTCCGCATGTTTCGGGGGTGATGTTCGCGGATTCCCAGACACTTCTACCCTCATACCGGGCGAAGGATATTCAGTTCTGCCTTCGTCTTTCCTCCCGGACGAAACAGATTGAAACGGTGATTGACGGCGTTCCGCATCTGCTGACCGTTCCTCATTATCTGATGAAAATCCCGGAGAGCTTTT
>URNE01000145.1 GCA_900549045.1 uncultured bacterium
AAAACAAGGAATGCTCTCATGAGTCTTGTTACAGAACAGGTCAACGGCTTCATGGCGAATTCTTCCTGGATCCGGAAGATGTTTGAAGCTGGAATTGAACTCAAAAAGAAATACGGGAACGACGCCGTCTGCGATTTCAGTCTGGGCAATCCAGACCTTCCGCCTCCGGCGACGGTCAAGCAGGCGCTCTTCGGAATCGCGGAACGCGCGGATCAGCCGTTCTCGCTCGGCTACATGCCGAACGCCGGTTTCGCAGACGTCCGCGAAATTGTCGCGAAGAAAATCACGGAAGAACAGAAGACCCCGATCTCCGGTTCGCATGTCGTCATGTCCTGCGGCGCGGCGGGCGGGCTCAATGCGCTGTTCCGCGCGATTCTGACGCCGGGCAGCGAGGTGATCTGTCCCTCTCCGTACTTTGTGGAATACGGTTTTTATGCGGGCAACTTCGGCGGCAAACTGGTTCCGGTTCCCTCGAAAGACTTCACTTTCGAACTGGACGTCGATGCGCTGATTGCCGCCGTGACTCCGCGGACCCGCGCGGTGATTCTGAACTCGCCCCACAATCCGACGGGGCAGATCTATTCGCGCCGCGAACTGGACGTCTTCGGTGCGCGCCTCGCGGAAGCCGCCCGCAAGAACAACACGGAAATCTGCCTGATCGCCGATGAACCGTACCGTTTCCTGAACTTCGACAACGTCGAAATCCCGTCCCTTTTCTCCGTCTATGCGAACAGCGTGGTGATTGGTTCCTACTCCAAGAATCTTTCGCTCGCGGGAGAACGTATCGGCTATGTCGCCGTGAATCCCGCGATGCCCTGCGCAGAGGAACTGATCCGCGCGGTGACGCTGACAACCCGTATTCTCGGTTATGTGAACGCGCCGACTGTTGCACAGCAGATTCTGAAATCCTGCATTGATTCGCAGGTCGATCTGAACATCTACCGTGAACGCCGTGCCGCCATGGCGAAGGTTCTGGACGACGCCGGAATTGAATACACCATGCCGCGCGGCGCGTTCTACTTCTTCCCGCGTTCCCCGCTCGCGGATGAAAGCAAGTTCATCGAAAAACTGGTTGAAGAGCGGATTCTCGCGGTTCCCGGACGCGGTTTCGGCTGTCCCGGCTACATCCGCCTTGCGTTCTGCGTGGGCAAAGAGATTATCGAGCGTTCCGCGGAAGGATTCAAGCGCGCGGTCGGAAACTGCAGATAAGCGCTTTCACCTGAAACATAAGCGCCGCCGGCACGGATTTGAATCCTGTTCCGGCGGCGCTTTTTTTGCATTCAAAACTTTATCAGACCGTCACAAGTTCGTACTCGCGCGTTCCGAGTCCGATTTTAACCGCATGGTCAAGCTGAAGTTCCCAGTTCGTTTCGGGAGAGACATCCTTGAAATGGTCATGGTGATGATCGCCGTGTTCCGCGAGGACGCTGTCCGCGAGCGGTTTCTGGCGGTTCACCGCATCCGCGCACGCCTGATCCAGGGCGACGGGATCGAACGAGGCGAACATTCCGATATTCGGGACAATCGGGACGTCGTTTTCAGGGTGGCAGTCACAGTACGGAGAGACGTCCATCACAAGACTGATATGGAACTGCGGACGGCCGTGGACAACCGCGAGCGCGTATTCCGCCATCTTCTTGTCGAGCAGTCCCTGTTCCTGTCCCCATGACGGTTCAATGGCGTCTTTCGGACAGACTCCGATGCAGCGTCCGCAGCCGACGCACCTGTTGTGGTCGATCGACGCTTTTCCGCCGGTGAAGGTCGGGGCGCCATGCGCGCAGATTTTCGCGCAATTGTGACAGCCGACGCAGAGTTCCTGTTTGACAGTCGGTTTGCCGTCGCAGTGCTGTTCCATTTTTCCGGCGCGGGAGCCGCAGCCCATGCCGATGTTCTTGAGTGCGCCGCCGAAACCGGTCATTTCGTGTCCCTTGAAATGATTCAGGGAGATGAAAATGTCGGCGTCCATGATGGCGCGTCCGATTTTCGCCTCTTTGACGTATTCTCCGTTCGGGACGGGGACGGCGACGTCATCGGTTCCCTTGAGACCGTCGCCGATGATGATGTGGCATCCGGTCGTGTAGGGCGTGAAACCGTTGCGGTAGGCTGTTTCGATATGTTCCAGCGCATGTTTGCGGGAACCGACGTAAAGGGTGTTGCAGTCGGTCAGGAACGGATGGCCTCCGAGTTTTTTCACTTCTTCCGCAACGACCCGGGCGAAGTTCGGGCGGACGAATGAGAGATTTCCCGCTTCACCGAAGTGGATTTTAATTGCGGCGAACCGGTCTTTGAAATCAATCCGTTCGATTCCGGCCTTGCGCATGAGACGCTGGAGCTTGGTGAGCAGATTGTCGCCGAACGCCTTGACACGCATGCTGGTGAAATAGACTTTCGCTTTTTCCATCTGCATTCCTCCTTGATATGAAAAAGCGCCATACCGGAACATTTCTGATCCGATATGGCGCGTGTTACACGAAAGTGTCGACTTCCTGTGCGGGATGAATTACATCATGCCGCCCATTCCGCCCATACCTCCCATGCCGCCCATTCCGCCTTCCGGCATGGCGGGTGCCTTCTTCTCTTCCGGTGCGTCGGTGATGAGGCACTCGGTGGTGAGGAGAAGTCCGGAGATGGAAGCCGCGTTCTGGAGAGCGGAGCGCGTGACCTTCTTCGGGTCGATGATGCCGGCCTTGAGCATGTCGACATATTCACCGGTCGCGATGTTGAACCCGTCGTTGTCTTTGCCCGCGAGGACTTCCTTGACAATGACACTGCCTTCGTAGCCGCCGTTGGAAGCGAGCGTGCGTAGGGGCTCTTCAATAGCGCGGAGGATGATATCGACGCCGACAGCCTCGTCGCCGGTGAGCTTGAGAGCTCTTGCTGCGCTGGATGCGCGGAGCAGTGCAACGCCGCCGCCCGGGACGATACCTTCGTCGACAGCGGCTCTGGTTGCGTGGAGAGCATCTTCAACGCGTGCTTTCTTTTCCTTCATTTCGACTTCGGTGGCGGCACCGACGTTGATGACGGCAACGCCGCCCGCGAGTTTCGCCAGACGTTCCTGGAGTTTTTCGCGATCATAGTCGCTGGTGGTCTCTTCGATCTGCTTGCGGATCTGGTTGACGCGTGCGAGGATTGCGGAGGTTTCACCGGCGCCTTCGACGATGGTGGTGTTCTCTTTGTCAACGGTGACGCGTTTCGCGCGGCCGAGCTGTTCGAGCTTGACGGAGTCGAGCTTGATGCCGAGGTCTTCGGAGATGCAGGTTCCGCCCGTGAGGATCGCGATGTCCTGGAGCATGGCTTTTCTGCGGTCGCCGAATCCCGGAGCCTTGACAGCGCAGACGTTGAGGATGCCGCGCATCTTGTTGATGACGAGGGTTGCGAGAGCTTCGCCTTCGACGTCTTCAGCGATGATCAGCAGCGGTTTCTGGGTCTTGGCGACAGCCTGGAGAACCGGGAGCATGTCGTTGAGGTTGCTGATTTTCTTCTCGTAGATGAGGATGTAGGCGTCGTCGAGCTGGCATTCCATGGCTTCCGCGTTGGAAACGAAGTACGGGGAGAGGTAGCCCTTGTCGAACTGCATGCCTTCGACAACGTCGAGGGTCGTTTCGATGGTCTTGGCTTCTTCAACCGTGATGGTGCCGTCCTTGCCGACCTTGTCCATGGCATCGGCGATGATTTTGCCGATTTCGGCGTCGCCGTTTGCGGAGATGGTGGCGACCTGAGCGACCTGTTCGGTCTCGGAGACGTCTTTTTTGATTTTGTCGAGTTCGCCGACGATTGCCGCGACGGCCTGGTCGATACCGCGCTTCAGGGACATCGGGTTTGCACCGGCGGTGACGTTCTTGAGGCCCTGCTTGAAGATGGCTTCCGCGAGGACGGTAGCGGTTGTGGTTCCGTCACCGGCGATGTCGCTGGTTTTGCTGGCGACTTCGCGGACCATCTGGGCGCCCATGTTCTGGTAGGGATTCTGGAGCTCGATTTCCTTCGCGACGCTGACGCCGTCCTTGGTGATGGTCGGCGCGCCGAATTTCTTGTCGAGAACAACGTTGCGTCCCTTCGGTCCGAGCGTTGTTTTAACTGCGGCGCTGAGCTGCTCGACGCCGGAAAGAAGCTGACGACGTGCTTCGTCATTGAACAAAAGCTGTTTTGCTGCCATGATAAAAGTCTCCTGTAAATAGTGTTATTGAAGGTTCAGGATCAGCCGATGACTGCGAGGATGTCGCTGGAGCTGACGATCTTGTAGGTTTCATCGTCATACTTGACTTCGGTGCCGCCGTACTTGCTGGTGAGGACAGTGTCGCCGACCTTGACGTCGAACGGAATCTTGTTTCCTTTGTCGTCGAGTTTGCCGGTTCCGAGAGCCACGACTTTGGCTTCCTGCGGTTTTTCCTTGGCGGAATCGGGAATCAGAATCCCGCCTTTGACCTGTTCCTGGACTTCGATTGCCTGGACAAGCACTCTGTCGCCGAGGGGCTGAATTTTAACTGTGCTCATTCAAAAACTCCTTCTTTTTGTTTTTGTATGTGTTTGAGTTTTGTTGCTTGCGTGAAAAACACCGCCCGGTGGTTTCCCGCCGGGCGGAGAACTGTCTTACTTGTCGTCGTCAACGATTTCAGCGTCAACTACGCCGTCGTCGTTCTTCTTGGCGCCTGCATCGGCGGCTCCGGCGTTCGGAGCGCCCTGTGCGCCTGCCTGATTGGCGGCCTGAGATTTGTAGATCTCTTCGCCGAACTTCATCAGACGCTCTTCAAGATCCTTCATCGTCGCCTTCATGGCTTCGGTGTCATCGTTCTTGATATCCGCTTTGAGTTTGTCAACGGATTCCTGAACGCTGCTCTTGGCTTCCGGAGAGAGCTTGTCGCCAAGATCCTTCAGCTGCTTTTCGGTCTGGTAGACCATGGAGTCGGCTTTGTTCTTGACTTCAATTTTCTCTTTGGCGGCCTTGTCTTCATTTTCGTGCGCCTTGGCGTCGTTGACCATTTTCTGAATCTCTTCTTCGGAGAGTCCGCTGCTGGCGGTGATGGTGATCTTCTGTTCCTTGCCGGTTCCGAGATCCTTTGCGGTGACGCTCAGGATGCCGTTCGCGTCGATGTCGAAGGTGACTTCGATCTGCGGAACGCCGCGCGGCGCCGGAGCGATGCCGTCGAGACGGAATCTGCCGATGGACTTGTTGTCCGCAGCCATGTTGCGCTCGCCCTGAAGAACGTGAATGTCAACGGACGGCTGGTTGTCCGCAGCTGTCGAGAAGACTTCGCTCTTCTTGGTCGGGATGGTCGTATTTCTGTCAATGAGCTTCGTCGTAACGCCGCCGAGGGTTTCGATGCCGAGGGACAGCGGGGTGACGTCGAGCAGAACCACATCGTTGACTTCGCCGCCGAGCACGCCGCCCTGGATGGCCGCGCCTGCCGCAACGACTTCATCGGGATTGACGCCCTTATGCGGTTCTCTTCCGAAGATCGTCTTCGCCATTTCCTGAGCTTTCGGCATTCTTGTCATGCCGCCGACGAGAATGACTTCGTTGATTTTATCCTTGGAAACGCCCGAGTCGCGGATGCAGTTTTCGCAGGGACCGACGGTGCTCTGAAGCAGATCGTCGCAGAGTTCTTCGAGTTTCGCTCTCGTAAGAGTGATCTGAAGGTGAAGCGGACCGGTCTGGTTCATCGTGATGAACGGGAGGTTGATTTCCGAGCTCATGCTGGATGAAAGTTCGCATTTCGCCTTTTCGGCCGCCTCTTTCAGACGCTGGAGCGCCTGCGGGTCGAGACGGAGGTCGACGCCGTTCTCAGCCTTGAAGGTGTCGGCGAGCCAGTTCACGACAGCGGAGTCGAAGTCATCGCCGCCGAGGTGGGTGTTGCCGTTCGTCGCTTTCACTTCGAACACGCCGTCGCCGATTTCGAGGATGGAGATATCGAACGTGCCGCCGCCGAGGTCGTACACAGCGATGGTCTCGTCGGTGTTGCCCTTGTCAAGTCCGTATGCGAGAGCGGCCGCTGTCGGCTCGTTCACGATACGCTTGACGTCAAGTCCGGCGATACGTCCGGCGTCTTTCGTCGCCTGACGCTGACTGTCGTTGAAGTAAGCCGGAACGGTGATGACCGCTTCGGTGATCTTCTCGCCGAGGAAGGCCTCCGCATCGTTTTTCAGTTTCTGAAGAATCATGGCGGAGATTTCCGGCGGAGAGTAGTGTTTTCCGCCCGCAACGACTTCGACGTCGCCGTTCTTGGCTTCCGCGAGTTCGTAGGGAACGCGCTTTGCATCGTCCTGCGCTTCAGTGAACTTGCGTCCCATGAAACGCTTGATCGAGAAGATTGTGTTCTTCGGGTTCGTCACGGCCTGACGTTTTGCGGTCTGACCGACCAGACGCTCTCCGGTCTTTGTGAATGCGACGATTGAAGGAGTTGTGTTGGCGCCTT
>URNE01000146.1 GCA_900549045.1 uncultured bacterium
CGCTGCTCGCCTCCGGGACGCTTTCCGCGCTTCCGCCGCTGCCGGCAACCAGACCGCCGTTTGAATCCTCCGAAAAGGAGAGTGTCCGAAACACCCGCTTCATCCCGGGCAAGGAACTCTGCCGTTTCCAAGGCGAAGCCGCGCAGGTCATCTGCTACAAATCCGGCACGCCCCAGCTTCACTTCCGCTCCCCCGACCGCAGATTCGGCGGAATCGCAATCCAGGTCGACGGCAAGGACGTCAAGGGAACCCGCCGCGAAGACGGACAGAAAATCATTTACGATTTCCCAGGCTCCGGAACGCTCTCGATCGCACTGCGTCCCGACGGCAAAGTGCAGTTCGAAGCCCGTTTCCCGCAGGCGGAAAGAAAACTGCAGATCAACTTCTTCCTCCGCGGCGTCGAATTCGGCGGAACGCGGTTCAAAATCGACGCGCGGGAGTTCACGCTTCCCCCGTACGTTGACAAGACGCTGAAGGCGGACCGCATGTTCAGCGGCGGAGCACGCGCAATCCGTCTTTGCGCCGGACAGCCCGAAAAAAGCTTCACCGTGGAACCCGAATCCGGCAAAACGGAGTTCATCAACGTCCCCGCCGCCCCCGCCGCATTTCTCCAGCTCGTCGCGGATGATCCGCGGAAGCCGTTCCGCTTCGTGCTCGACCCTGGCGCAAAAGCCGGAACCGCCCTGCCTCCCCCGGCGGGACGCGTCACCAAAGCAGCGAACTGCGATCTCTGGGCGCTCGACCGTTACTCCCTGCCCGACCAAAGCGGAAAAAATCTGCTTCAGAACAGCTCTTTCGAACAGGGACTGCGCTATATGATCTTCCGTCACCGCGGCAAAGTGAATTTCAATATCTTCGACAGCAAACCGGTCTTCATCAGCGACAAAGAGGCGAAGTTCGGCACGCACAGTCTCGCGATCCGCTCCACGCCCGACGGTCTCCTCCATCAACCGGTCAGCACGCACACGCTCCTGTTCGGTCCCGGAACCTGCACGCTGAGTTTCTACGCGAAAACCGACAAGCCGGGCAAACAGACACTTACCGTCCAGTTCATGGACCCCGCGCTCATCTGGGACAGCTCAAAGTGGCCGGCCGTCAAAATTCCGCTCACCGGCGAATGGAAACGCTACACGCTGACTCACACATGGAAAAGCTCCGCCGCGTTCCCCGTCGTATTCTCCGCCCGCTCCGCCGCGGATGCGATCTGCTACATCGACGGCGTTCAGCTGGAAAAGGGGGCAAAAGCGACTCCGTATGAAGTTCCGCTTGCGGAAGGCGCGCTCCGCACCTCCGCGCCCGACAACTTCATCGAATACGGCAAACCGGTCGACGCGCATCTGGATATCGTCACCGCTCCGGATGCCAAAGGAACGGTTGCGGTCAAAGTCCGCGACTTCTTCGATACGGTGAAGCTTCAGAAGACCTTCAGCTTCACCGCCGACGCGCAGGGCAAAGCGCGTGTCGATCTTCCGCTGAACGGCCTTCCGCGCGGCATTTTCATCGTGGAATCCGATTACACCATCGGCGGAAAGAAACGCTATGAAATCCAGCGGTTCAGCATCATGAGCTTCCTCGACAACACGCACAAACATAAAAACATGTTTGTGAACACCTACGTCGACCCGCTCTTCCCGATGCAGATCTACCGCGACGTTCTCGACCGCTACCGCAAAATCGGCTACGGCGCCCGCTCCGGATTCGTCATCAACGATGAACGGCTGGCTCAGCTCGCGGACAGCTTCGGCGTGGAAAGCTCCATCTGCCGCATTGCCCATGCCCGCAAAGACAAAAACGGACGCAATGTTGAAATCCTCCGCGAAGTTGAGTGGTATCTCATCCCCGGACGCAGGAAAAGCGACTCGCTGCTCGTTGAAAATGCCGCGCAGAAGGAGATCACCCCCGAACTGCTGAAACGCGTCGAAGAAGCCGCGGCGGAAATCGCGAAGAACTCCCCCTCGGTCCGCGGCTGGTATTTCCTCTGCGAACCCGAAGGCACGCTCCCCGAATGGGCGAATCCCGCCTATGCGAAACCGGAGGAATACCGGAAATTCATCGCGCTCGAAACCGCCGTTGCGAAAGGCGTCAAGCGCGGAAATCCGAAAGCGGAACTCTACACAAGTCCGACCTCCAACATCGCCTCTCCCGACCGCATCCTCTTCTACGACCGTCTGTTTGCGGAAGCCGCGAAAAACGGCATCCGCTACGACGCCGTCGCCGCGCACAACTACCGCGTCGGCGCACCCGAATACCCCGTTTCAATGGAACGGCAGTACAAAAACCTGTTCGCCGTCCTCGACAAGCACGGATACAGCAACGTCAAAATCTCTTCGCCCGAGGGAATGCACTGGCTGCCCGTCCGCTGTCTCAAATCCCCGTTCATCTCCGATTATCCGATTTCGTCGGGACATCTCAACGGGCTCGTTCCCTACACATACGACCTCTCCTACGCGGAAAAGATCGGCTCCGCCTACCGCGCCCGTTCGTGGCTCGTCGGGCTCAAACATCAGGACCGCATCCGCCAGATGAACGCCAGCAACTACGGCGCGTTCGAAATGGACGCCATGCTCACGCCGTTCGCGTTCCAGAAGATCCCGAACACGCTCGGCCGTCTCCTCGGAAACGCGCGGTTCCTGGAGGAGCTCAATCTCTTCCCAAACACCCGCTGCTACCTGTTCGAAGATGAACAGAAGCGTCCCGTCGCGGCAATCTGGGCGTGCATGGAAGAGGTTGACCTCGGCGAAGCAGCCGCTCCCGATTTCCTCTTCAAGCCCGCCGCCGGACTCGAACTCTTCGACCTCATGGAAGCGGAGCATGCGCTCCCCGCTGACAAAAACGGGGAAACCGTTCTCCCGCTCTCGCCCTACCCGGTCTTTCTCCGCGGCAAACCGGATACCGCAAAGGAGTTCGCCGCCATGCTCCGCGCCGGATACGGACGCTCCAACATCGCTCAGAGACCGCTGCTGACCGTCCGTCTGAACTCCGCGTCGGATGTCGCCGTGCGTCTTGAAAACATCGAAAACTCGACGCTTTCCGGAACGCTGCTTTCTCCCCGCGGCGACCGGAAAGTATCGATTCCCGCAGGCGGAAGCACAGACATCACGCTTCCCCTTCCAATTCCGCTTTCGGCGGATAAGCAGACCGCCTATGACCTGACGCTCCGTTTCAGAAAACAGGACGGGAAAAACGAGGTCTTCCGCTATGACCGCTCGTTCGCCGGACTTCTCGCGAAGCGCGCGGAACAGCCGATTGTCATCGACGGCAATCCGGTGAAGTGGGCGGCATATCCCGCAATCCCCATGACCACGCGCTTCCGCGGAAAAATCCTTCAGCACCGCGGACTGTTCCCCGATGCGAAGGATTTCTCCGCCGACTATAAAATCGCCTGGGATGAAAACGGACTCTATCTCGCAGTCTTCGTCAAGGACGACAAATTCGTCTGGAAGAACCAGCCGCGCATCAAGGACGGCTGGAAAAACGATTCGCTTCAGGTTTTCTTCGACACGTTCGCCGACGGCGGCGACAGCGACCGCAAGCGCACCATCGGTTCCGATGACTGGTCCTACGGCATCTATCCGCAGAACGCCTCCGCCTCCGAACTCGCCGTCTGGCGCTACCTCACACCCGATGTTCAGCTGACACGCGGCGTCGCCGGAGCGAAAGCGGACACTCTTGCGGACGACGTAAAAGCCGCGTTCCGCAAAACGGCGGACGGCTACTTCTACGAAGTCGCATTCTCGCCGAAAAGCGTGGAACCCTTCCGCCTGAAAGCCGGAAACACCCTCGGAATCGGCATTCTGCTGAACGATGCGGACGATCCGTCGCAGCAGGAGCCGCGCTCGCGTCTCACCAACACCACCGGAACGGATATGCCGAACGAACGTCCCGATTTCTGGCCGCTCGTCCGGCTGACCGAATAAGGAAAAATGCTCTATGAATTCCACATTCCGAATGGTTCCGCCCGTTGAAACGGCGGGACCTTCCATCACGGTCTACCGTACAAAATTTCATCTGGAGACGGAACAGACGTTCCGTCTCCGCTGGTTTGCAGACGAACATGCGGAACTCTTCCTGAACGGAGAATTTCTCTGCGCCGGCTCCGCCGGCTGCACCCCGCGCCGCTGGTTCCTGGAAAACTTTGAACGCCCGCTTCCCGCCGGCGACTACACGCTCACCGCACGCGTAACGATGTTCGGACACAACCTCGCCCCGCATGCGCAGGAATCCGTTGCATTCGGATTCTACGCCGAATCGGAACTGCTCACAAACGGCTGGGAGTGTCAGGTTCTCCGTCATCTCGAATTCACCCCGCCCTATCCAGACTGGGCAATGGCTCCGCGCATGACCGCCGCCCCCGAATTCAACTGGCGCGCACTCGAAGGCGAAGACGGCAAATGGGAATCCGTCGCATTCCGCGAAGATACGCGTCCGCTCTTCCCCCGTCCCGTCCCCCCGATGGAGGAGAAACCGGAACGCGCATACCGGATCATTGAACGTCCGGACGGTTCCAAGCTGTTTGTTTTCGACCGGTATGTCTGTGTCTGGAGCGATTTCCGGTTCCGCGGAACCGGAAGCGTCTCCATCCGCTGGACCGAAACGCTCTACCGTCCCGGAAGTTTTCAAACTCGCGATCTGATCGGCGACAAAGGCGACCGCCGGATTTTCGAGGGAAAAGAATGGATCGGCAATGCAACCGTGCTCAATCTCCCCGGCGGAACAGTGCGCTGGCGCGACTGCGAATGGAAATCCGGACGCTATCTGCTTCTGGAATTCACCGGAGACGCCGGTCTGGAATCCGCAGAATTCACCTCCGTACTCTACCCATGGAAGCGCGAATGGCGCGTGAAAAGCTCCTCGCCCGAATTCGACCGCGCGCTTGAACTCGCCTGGAACACGCTCCGCATGTGCTCGCACGAAACATTCATGGACTGTCCGTTCTTCGAGCGCCTCCAGTATGTCAGCGACAGCCGTCTTGAATCTCTCACCGCGCTCGTGACCACGCGCGACACCCGCATCATCACCGCCGCGCTCCGCTCCTTCGCCGACAGCCAGGTCTCCAACGGTCTGATCTATTCCCGCACCCCCTCGAAACAGGAGCAGGTGATCCCCTCGTTTGCGCTGATCTACATTCTCTTCCTGCATGACGTCGCGCAGTGGCGTTCGCCGGAACTCGTCCGCGAATTCATTCCCTGCGCCCGACGGATTCTCGAATACTTCGAACGTCAAGCGGTTGACGGACTCGTTCATTTTCCCGGCTGGCGTTTCGTCGACACTCCCGGATGGAAGCCGGGCGAAAAAGGCTGGAACTTCGTCGACTGGGTCGACGGCTGGCCCGACGGCGTACCCGCGGGCGACTGCACTCTCAACATTTTCCGTCTGCTTGCGCTCGAAACAATGGCGAAGCTCGATCCGGAACAACTCTTCAAGTGGCAGGCATCCGCCCGAACCGCCGCCGCGGCGATCCGCCGGACCTACGAAGTTCCCGGAAAAGGTTTTGCGGAAGACGAGGCGCATGCAACTTTCTCCGAGCACGCCCAGGTTCTCGCAGTCCTTTCGGAAAATCTTCCGGATTACGCCCCGGACCTTCCCGGAGCCGCACCGTGCAGTGTCAGCTTCTCGTATTACTACCTCGAAGCCGTGCGCAAGCTCCGGCGCGGCGATCTCTTCCGGAAACGCCTCGCCCGCTGGTTCGAAGCGGACCGCTCGGGACTCTGCACGTTTCCGGAAAACTTCGACAATCCGCGTTCGGACTGTCATGCGTGGAGTTCGCACATTCTGCACCATTGCTTCGCCTCGATTCTCGGCCTGCGCCCCGCGGATGCCGGACACGGGATTCTGGAACTCAACCCGCTCCCGATCGGTCTCGCGTTTCTGGAAGGGGAAATCCCCCTCGGCGACGGCACGCTCCGTTTCCGCATGGAAGAGAACGCAGACGGCGTGAAGCTGGAATATGAAAACAGCTCCTCGTGTGAAATCCGCAGAGCGGAAAGCTGAAAAGAGGCTGCGGGGCTCTGCCGGAAACCGGTCGTCGGAGAATGCGATTCATGCTTTTTCGCTGCGGACGCCGACTGCACCCCGGCGAACCTTGCCGGCTCAACGGCAATTCTGTGAAACGCGTCTCCAGCGGGAGAAAACGGAGGACGGGGCGTTTGTCCCTTGACGTCCTCTGAAAAAAGTCAGCGACTCCGATAAAATGCGGCCGCTCTCATCCAACGGCCCGGCGCCTCAAGCCCCAGCTGTGAAAAATACACAATAAAACATTCCGCGCATCACCCCCGTCTTTTGCGTCTCTTGTGTGAAAAATCCAAAAAAAATTAGCCTTGAACAGCTGTGAAATCTTATTTTTTTTGA
>URNE01000147.1 GCA_900549045.1 uncultured bacterium
TTGTGTTATAATTCAAAGAAACAGAAACATCAGGGGATGGAAGATGACTCTTTGCAGGAAACCGAGAAATCTGAATGACCTTGCCGGACAGCTGAATGTCACGGCGGCAACGGTCTCGCTGGCTCTGCGGAATTCGCCGCTGCTTTCGGCCGAGGTGGGCGAACGGATTCGGCGTACGGCGGCGGAATCGGGTTTTTCGCCGCGCTCCTATACCCGCCGGGCAAAAGAGAAAACAGCTGTGAAGCCGGTGACCGGGACGGTTATGCTTCTGATGAACGATCATGGCGAGGAAGACCCCGTGCGGGATGGCGTCATGCCGATTGTTTCGCAGGGGCTGAGCCGTTACGGGATTGAGCACCGGTATGTGAACCTGAGCCGGCTGCTGGAAGAGCCGGAACGGCTTTCGGAGTTCCGGGCGATTGTTTTCTGCAACGATCTTCAGGGGTTTCAGCTGCCGGAAAAGTTCCCCGGGGTTCAGGTTTTCGGCTGGGACCCGCGCGGGGAGGCGCTTGACCGGATTACCGCGAACGACGATGAAATAGTCTCTCTTGCCGTCGGGCGGCTTCGCCGAGCCGGGGTGACCCGCGCGGCGGTGGTCTGGCAGCGGAACATGGTGCAGATTCCCGATCATCCGCGAATCTCTCTTTTTCTGAGCCGGATGAAAGCGTTTGGAATTCAGGCGGAACCGATGCCGTTCGACCGTGAAGCCCCGGATTTCACGGAGCGCATGAGAAATCTGATTGAGTCGGGCGATGAAAGAATCGGTTTTTTCGGATTCAACGCTCTTTGCGGCGTGAAGCTCTGCTGTGCGCTGGAGAGCTTGGGATTGCTGCGGAAATATTCGCCGGACCGCGTGGTGGTTTGCGATAAATCGCTGATGCTGAGGGGGTTTTTCCCATGTCCGGTGATGATTGATCTGAATCTGTCCGTCATGGCGGAACGTGCGGTGGAAATGCTGGTATGGCGGCTTGCGAATCCGGAGGCTCCGGGCGTTCTGATGCTCCAGAGCCCGAAACTGCTGGATCCCCAAACCGAATAAATTTAAAATAATCGTAATTGCGATCATCGCGATCCTTGCCGGCATGCTTCTTCCAGCCCTGAATTCGGCGCGGGAGAAGGCGCGAGGAAGCACGGCGGCGGTCAATCTGCAGCATTCCGCGCTGGGACGCTTCAGCGTTGGGCGAATGACGGGAGCATCTATCACAACACCGGGAAAATGAAGATGGCATCGTCTACACTCCTTGTCGGGGATTCATTCGCGCTTTCGATGAACTGCGGCGTGGCGAACTGGCGTCCGAAGCGGAACGGGAGCGAACAGAATGCACTGTTCCTGCGCCACTCCGGACGGGGCGGACTCGGATATGCGGACGGGTATGCCGTCGAGCTTTCCATTCCGCTGGCGGAGCAGTACGGTCCGTGGAGGAACCGCGGCCGCCGCATCAGCGGTGCAGGAGCTTCCAGACACGGTAGTATTCGGTCATGCCCCATGCCTGGGCGTCGCAGCCGCGCTGGGTGTGCGGATAGTCGCCGTCCAGAATTTCGGCAAGCTGGCCGACGCAGCCGTTGCGCATGATCATTTCGCACGAAGAGAGCAGTGACCGCGCGACCGCCGCGCCCGTTTTTTCGTACATCATCGCGTAGGCCTCGCAGTACGACGGGAAGGGCCAGGTCCATGCGGTTCCGTTGTGGTAGGCGAGCTTGCGGCGTGTATCCTCATCGCCCTCGTAACGGCCCCAGTAGGGATGCGACGGGTCGTTGAGGAGATTGCCGTTCGTGCCGCGGACGGGGAGCGGATAACGCGTCGGCTTGTCCGCAAGACTTCGGATTGCTCCGGGGATCAGCAGGCAGGCGGCGGTGTCCAGGATGGAGCGGCCGAGCTCCTTGTCGTCGATCGCGCCGAGGGTGATTGCAAAGATCTGGTTCGGGCGTATGTGGTCGTCCTTGACCGCCTTCGCCGCCGGCGTTCCGGCGGAGCAGTGCAGACAGTCGGAGAGATATTTGCCGTCGTCCGAAAGGAAGAGGGTGCGGATGGAGGCGCGGACTTTTTCCGCAAGCGTTTTCCAGCGTTCCGGAGTTGCGGAGACGGTCGAGAGGAATCGGAGCGCGGCGAACCAGAGGGCCTGGATTTCGACCGGGTAGCCCTCGCGCGGCGTTCCGGCGGGGTAATTCGTATCCATCCAGGTGAAGTGCGGCGGGCTGAAGACAAGTCCGGAGGCGGGGTCGGTTTTGATGCCGTTCGGAGTTCCGGCGATGAGGCTGGCGGCGATTTCCTCGAGCTTGTCGAGAATGGTTTTGCCGGGGCGGACTTCGGTTTTGAGGAAGTCGTTGGAGCGTTCGGCCTTGCAGAGGTCTTCAACGGCGGTGAAAAGCCAAAGCTGAGCGTCGCTCGTGTCGCGGTTGCCGACGGTGTCGCCGTGGATGATGTTCGGGATCGTGCCCTGTTCGGCAAACATGGCGAACTGGCGGATGATGGCTTTGACGTCGTTGCGGAATTCGCGTGCGGCAATGAGTCCGCGCGCGGCAATGAGCGTGTCGCGTCCCCAGTCGAGGAACCACGGATAGCCGGCGATGACGGTTTTGAGATCGCCGCGTTTGACGACGAATGCGCGCATGGCGTCGAGCATGTTCGTTTCGATGCCGGAGTCCGTTGCGGCGCGGAAGTCGGCGGACGTGACTTTGACGGGGGAGAGCGCATCGGGTTCGGCGCCGGTCAGAATGGAGGCCGCGATCTGCACGGAGCCGCCGCCCGTCAGATTGATTTCAAAATATCCGGGGCTGTACACGTCGGAGTAGGGATCAAGCCCGCGCGCCGCTTCGTTTGGCTGCCAGAGCATGTAGTTCCATTCGGCGGCGGGAACGAAGCGTCCGGAACTTGCGGTCAGGGTCAGAGTGCGGCCGGGAGCGGGGGTGAAGTCGAATCCGCGTTCGCGGAAGTTCACCTTGCCGGGCCAGACGGATTCCAGCCCGTTCGCCTTGGTCGAATAATGGAAGTTGCGGTCCTCGACGTCGGGGCGGACGATGAGTTTCACCGGATTCTCCGGCTCCAGATATTCGTGTCCGTGCGTATCGCGGCGCAGGAACGAAACCCTGGTCTGGTTTTTGCCTGCGACCATTTCGATTTTTAGGCTGATATCCGTGTAAAGTCCGTTTCCGGTCGGGACATGATAGTTCCAGATGCAGCTTCCGTCCGCCGCGCGTTCAAAGTTGCGGAGACAGACGAGCGACACCTCCTGTGTCCGCGCGTGGTGAAGTACCCAGACGCGCAGACGGCGGAACATGATGTGGCGGTCCTCCGGGTGATCCGGGCTGAGGTTTGCGAGCATGACGGCGTCGTAGCGCGAGGAAACGTCCGGCTGGTCGAGACGCAGATGCATGAGCGCGCCGCGTCCGTTTGCCTGTATGCAGGAGAGCGGGGCATATTTGCGGATGTAGTCATGCGAGTAGCTGAGCGCGGTCGCGAGAATGTCGGGCGCAAGCAGCAGGAGATGTCCCTCCGACCGCTGCACTTTCCCTCCGGAGAACGCGGAGAAACGGATGACGGCGCGTTTGTGCGGCAGCTCCTGCGTCTGCGGATAGAAGATTGCGAAGTGGCGTCCCCGCGCGTCGACAAGACTGTTGTGCTCCTGCGGATTTCCGTTTTCGATGTTCAGGGAAGCGCGGAAGCGGAAGGGAGCGACGGCGAGGATGAATTTGCCGGGCGGAACCATTACTTTCCGGTGCGCATCCTCCGGCCAGCGCCAGGGAACATACGGATGATCCTTGAGATCCGGCTGGAGCGTTTTGAGGTATGCTTCCGGAGATTCGAGGAGCGCTTTCGCCGCGGCGTTCTGGTCGTCGTCGGGCTGAAGGACGACGGATCGGCGGAGGAACGCAATGCATTTGAGCGCCATTGCCTGCGCCTCCTGGACTTCGCTCTTGGAGAATCTGTCGAATATTTTCGCACTGGCTTCGCGGATGCGGAGAAGGTCCCGGGGCTCGCCGGAGAGACAGAGCGCTTCGCCCGGGGCGAGTTTGAGCTGAAACCGCATTGTGCCGACAGGTTTGACGGCGACGGCCCGGGCGGAGATCAGATCATAAGCCGCAAGTCCGCAGGCTCCGGCGTCGTCGGCGTTCCACTGGATGAGCGCCGGATGTTCGCAGTCGAGATTGACCGCGCAGAGAACGGTTCCGTTTCCGGAAGCGCCGGTGCGGCGGAAGACCACCGCGTTCGGCGAGCCGGAGTTGAGGAACGTCATGCTTGCGCCGTTGTGGAACGCGGGAACGGTCAGCAGCAGGGTGTTGAGTTTGCCGATGAATTCGACAAGGTTCGGCGTAGCGCCCCAGGAGAGTCCGCACGATTCATGAACGTCGATTTTCTCTTTTGCGAACCATTCGACGCCGTTCGCGAATCCGAATGCGCCGTTGACGGAAGCGAGCGCGGAGAGTGCGGTGCGCATCCGTGCGTAATTTTCGGAGACGGCGGCCAGACGGGAGTTGTCGTGAGTCTCCGCGTAGTGAACCATGAGACCGTTTCCGTTGGATTCGCGCCACGCGTAGTTCAGGTATCCTTCGATCTGCTCTTTGGAATAGTTCTGGAACAGTTCGGAATAGGCCCAGTTCATGTTGGCGTAATCGAGCAGACGGGTGGTGACCGCCGGATCGCCGCCGAGCCCCTCAAGCAGGAAGATGATGTCGGGAAACTGTTCGCGCACGCGTGCGATGATGTACTCCCACGCGGGAACGGGGATCATATAGCCGGCGTCGCAGCGGAAACCGTCCACGCCGCGCCGGCACCAGATGATGAAGACGTCTGCAATATATTTCCAAAGATCTTTTTTGGAGTAATCAAGCTCGGTGAGGTCTTCCCAGACCGTGCCCCAGGCGCCGGGGGAGACGATGGTTCCGTCGTCGCGGCGTTTGAGCCATTCGGGGTGGATTTCATGGATTTTTGACGCCCAGCCCGTGTGGTTGACCGCGATGTCGATGAAGAGTTTGCCGTTTTTGCTGTGAACCGCGTCGACGAGTTCGAGGAACTGTTCCAGCGGAGTCGCGGTCTTGTCGAATTCGGCGAGTTCGGGATTGACCGCGGTGAAGTCGAGCGAAGCGTAGGGACTGCCGAAGCGTCCCATGCGCCCGTATACGGTCGGCGTGGGGTTGACGGGCAGCAGATGCAGGATGCGGCACTTCATGCGGTCGAAGATGTGATCAAGTTCGCGGATCAGCGCGCGGAACGTTCCGGAAGAGGGGATGACGGTGTAGTTCTCGTGGTCGAGTTCATTTTCCGCCATTGCGCGGAACGGACGGATCGAGCGGTCGGTGGAAGCGAGTGTTTTGTTTTCACCGAACTGGCGGATGAATGCGCAGTAGATGGAATTGGCGCAGCAGTAGGGCGCGGGGGAGACGTTGACATGGACGTTCTGTCCGTCGGGCCACAGTTCTGTGGTGGAATCGGCGGGAATGAAATAAGCTTTTGCCTCGAAGTGTCCGGTTTCGACGAGTGCGAGGCGGATGGTGAATTCGCCGTTTCCGAGATCGGTCATGGGAATGTCGTGCCAGTCCTGTCCGGGAGAGGCGAGACCGCGGTCGACGACGGAGATCGTTTCGGCGCGGCGGACGGCGGCGTTGCCGAGGTTGGTGCGGAGAAATGCGCGTCCCGCGCCAGCGGTTTTGAGCGTGACCTGAAAGACGTCGCCGGTATAGAGCAGCCGATGGATTCCGGGGGCGGGAGTCTGAATTGGTGTCATGATTTCATTCCTGTTCAGCGGATTTCGATTTCAATGGGCAGACTCTGCGCGGAGACGGACTGGAGATCCAGTTCGCCCTTCACGGCGTACCGTCCGGGCTTTTCGATGGTCCGGAGGAAGAGCAGCGGCACATCGACAAGCACCGCGTTGTTCGGCGCGAGTTCAAGCGGGTATCGCGGAACGGAATTTTTCAGCATGACGCGCTCGGAGACTTTCCATTGTTCCTTTGGAATATCCTTTGCCGAACCGCGCACGGGACACGGCGCATAGAGCACGCGGATATTTTCCTGTTCGTGCATTTTCCATTCATGGATGGCGAGCTGGTTCGCGCCCGCGTTTTTGACGGAGAACCGCAGCACCGGATTCGTTTCCGATCTCCGGTATTCGCCTTTTGTCGAGATGATGGAGAGATCAAGCGTATAGTTTTTGAGCTTCCGGTAGACTCTTTCCCCGCGGTTTTCCTTTTTGTCTTCGGATGAGCATCCGGCGAAGATGATTGCGAAGAGCAGACACGCCAGTATGCGGCAGATTCTTTTTATTTGCGGCTCATGCATGAGATAAATTCCTTTCAGATAATTTTTGTTTTAATATAT
>URNE01000148.1 GCA_900549045.1 uncultured bacterium
TTATATTACTACTGAAACAGTGGAGAATTCCAGAAACAGAAAGACAAGAGAAACGAATATGAAAATTTCAACGAAAGGCAGATACGGGCTGCGGATTCTTCTTGATCTCGCCCTTCACGAGGGAGATTCGCCCCGCATGATCCGCGACATTGCGGAATCTCAGCAGATTTCAGAAAAATATATCAGCCGTCTCATCATTGAACTCAAGCGCGCGGGTATGGTGAAATCCATTCGCGGAGCAAAGGGCGGATACCGTCTGGCGCGTTTCCCGAAATATCTCACGGTTCTGGATATCGTCGAGGTTATGGAGGGGCCGATCAACATCGTCGACTGCGTACAGGAGCCCGGCGCCTGCGCACGGATTGACGGGTGCGCGACGCGGAAGATGTGGGCGAAACTCAACGAGGAGATCCGCCGGTCGCTTGCAAAGATCACGCTTCAGGACATCGTCGACAAGACCCGCGAAAACTCCGGCGATTTTCTCGATTACTGCATCTGATTTTTGCGAACTTTGACTTTTTTTTCAGAAACGGACTTGAATTTTCCGCAAAACGGTTCATTTTAATAGGATGTATATTTTGCGAACAAGCTACATGGAGAAGCGCGAAGATGCCGGATAAACTCGTGATCGTTGAGTCGCCAGCAAAGGCCAAGACCATCGGAAAAATCCTCGGGAAAGACTATATCATCAAGGCCTCGTACGGTCACATCAGAGATCTGCCGGAACGCGCGTTCGGCGTCGATATCGAACACGGATTCATTCCGCAGTACGAAGAGTCCAAAACTCGCGGAAAGAACCTTTCCGACCTCAAGAAGACAGCAAAGACGGTCAAGGAAATCTATCTTGCCCCCGACCCCGACCGCGAAGGGGAAGCCATTGCGTGGCATCTGCACGAGGTGCTCAAAAACACAAACAAGAAGGCCGATTTCAAACGCGTCGCCTTCCATGAAATCACGAAAAGCGCCATCACAAAAGCCTTTCAGCATCCCGGCGAACTCAATATGAACCTCGTCGACGCCCAGCAGGCTCGCCGCGTTCTCGACCGTATCGTCGGCTACATGATCAGTCCCCTGCTCTGGTCCCGCATCGAACGCGGAGTCAGCGCGGGACGCGTCCAGTCGGTGGCCCTCCGTCTGGTCTGTGAACGCGAACGCGAAATTCAGGCGTTCGTACCAAAAGAATACTGGAACTTCCTCGCAAAATTTTCCCAGGGCGCCGAATGCGAATTCCTGACACGCCTCGCGAAAATCAACGACGGGAAATTTGAAGTCGGAAGCAGGCAGGACGCCGATGCGGTTCTCGCCGCCGTCCGCGGCGCAAAAGCCTGGAAGGTCGCCTCCATCGAGACCCAGCCGCGCAAACGTTACGCCCCCCCGCCGTTCATCACCAGCACGCTTCAGCAGGCGGCGAGTTCGGCGCTCGGATTCTCCGCAAGCTCGACCATGCGCATTGCCCAGCAGCTCTATGAAGGCATCGACACCCCCGCCGGCCACCTCGGTCTCATCACCTACATGCGAACCGACTCCGTTGCGATTGCCGCGGAAGCGCAGAACGCCTGCCGCGATTTCATTTTTGCGAACTACGGACCGAAGTTCGTTCCCGCAAAGCCGAACATCTACAAATCGAAATCCAACGCGCAGGGCGCTCATGAAGCGATCCGTCCGACCGACGTCACGCTCACGCCCGAATCGCTGAAAGATACGCTCGATGCTCAGCAGCTCAAGCTCTACAAGCTCATCTGGCGCCGCTTCCTCGCCTCGCAGATGGCTCCCGCAGATCAGCTCCGCACAACCGCGGACGTGGAGGGAACCGGCTCCGACGCGCGGCGATACACCTTCCGCGCGACAGCAACTGTCACAACCTTCCCCGGCTTCCTCAAAGCCTACAACATCGAAGAGGAAGGCGCAGCGAAATCCGATGACGACGACACCCGCGACGCCGATGCTCTTGCCAAGCTCCGCGAAAACGCGCCGTGCACCCTCATCGACGCCCTCGGCGAGCAGAAATTCACCGAGCCCCCGCCGCGCTTCTCGGAAGCCACGCTCATCAAAGAGCTCGAATCCAACGGAATCGGACGCCCGTCCACCTATGCGACCATCGTCAACACCATTCAGGAACGCTCCTATGTGAACAAGGAAAAGGGTAAACTCATTCCGACGGAACTCGGTTTCAAAATCAACGATTACCTTGTCGCCTCCCTCCCCGATCTGATCCAGGTCGGCTTCACCGCCGATATGGAAAATCAGCTCGACGGCGTGGAAGACGGAAAAATCCAGTGGACCGCAATGCTGAAGAATTTCTACGAGAAGTTCTCCCAGTGGCTCGCCGCCGCCAAGAACGCAGGCGCCCCTGAAGCGGAAAAAGCCGCCGCGGTTCTCAATCTGCTCCGCGAAGTCAAAGACTGGGATGCTCCGGAAAAGGGCGGAAAACGGGTTTACGACGACAAGAAGTTCTACACATCCGTCCAGTCCAAAGCCGAAAAGGGTACAACGATCTCTTCCAAGCAATGGGAAGCGCTGCTGAATCTGGTCATCAAGTATGCAAGCCAGCTTAAAGACCTGGATTCATGCACGGCGAAATATCATCTGGAAGAGGATGTCGCCGCCGCCCGCGAACGCGTCGAGCAGTTCCGCAAAATGCGTGAAGAAATCCAGCAGCGGCGCGAGGAGGCGGCAAACAATGCGCCTCCGCGGGAAAATATCACGGCTGTATTCAAAGCCATGGAAAACGTGCCCTGGCATCCGGCCGAAAAACGCGGGGCGCGCGTCTACGACGACAAGAAATTCTTTGATTCGCTCAAAGAGCAGTCCGAATCCGGACACGTTCTTTCCGAACGTCAGATTGCCGCGCTTGCCAAACTCATGGTGCGCTACAGCGAATCAATTCCCGATTGCGAAACCCTGCTGAAAGAGCTTGGCGTGGAAGCCGCGGTTCCTCAGTCTGACGCCGGCGCACAGGAGGATGTCGACCGCATTCTCAAGGCTCTTTCCGAAGTCCGGACATGGGCGGAACCCGAGAAAAAGGGACGCCGCGTTTATGACGACAAGGAGTTCTACGAATCCCTCGCGAAGCAGCGCGCGACCGGACGCATTCTCTCCCCGAAACAGTCCGCCGCTCTCATGAAGCTCGCCGCAAAGTACAAGATTTCCTGAAGGAGATGAAAAATGA
Organism: uncultured bacterium; assembly: GCA_900549045.1. Taxonomy (GTDB): domain Bacteria; phylum Verrucomicrobiota; class Lentisphaeria; order Victivallales; family UBA1829; genus UBA1829. The sequence goes on from URNE01000148.1 coordinate 3,170, forward strand.
CCGCAATCATAGGTTTTGAATCCAGCTGCGACGAAACCGCCGTGGCGGTTGTTGTCGACGGACGCAAAGTGCTTTCGAACGCAATTGCTTCCCAGATTGCCAAACACGCCGTTTACGGCGGTGTGGTTCCGGAACTTGCCGCGCGCGAACACCTCACCGCAATCCGCCGGGTTACCGATGAATCTCTAAAAGAGGCCGGCGTAACGATGGATCAGATTGATGCAGTGGCCGTCACCAACGGTCCGGGGCTCGTCCCCGCGCTCCTTGTCGGCGTCAATTTTGACAAAGGATTTGCCGCCGAATACAAAAAACCGCTCATCGGGATCAACCATTTTCTCGGGCACATCTACGGAGTTTTTCTGGATCAGGAAGAGGATATTTTCGCAAAGAAGGAACTTTTCCCGATGGTTGGACTCGTCGTTTCCGGCGGTCACACTTCACTCGTTCTCATCAAAGAGGACGGAACGGCAAATGTCATCGGAACTACCCTTGACGACGCCGCGGGCGAAGCGTTTGACAAGGCAGCCAAAATGCTCAACCTCGGCTATCCCGGAGGCCCCGTCATTGAAAAGGCGGCACGGAACGGCGATGCACACCGCTTCAGCTTTCCCCGTTCGCTCACCGGAACCGCAGGCAAGGCACTCGCTCCGGAAAACCGCCTCAACTTCAGCTTCAGCGGAGTCAAAACAGCGTTGCTGTACCATGCAAAAAAACTCTGCGGGGAAAATACCGAAGCTCTTGACGGTCAGGATCTTTACGACACGCTCGCATCCTATCAGGACGCCATCGTCGGGGTGCTTTGCGAAAAGGCATTCGATGCCGCGCGTTTCTTCCATGCAAAAAGTCTGATTCTCTGCGGAGGCGTCGCCTGCAACGGTTATCTGCGGGAACATTTCGAAGCCGGAGCGCCGAAAAACGTCAAAGTCCTTCTTGCTCCGCGCAAGTACTGCACGGACAACGCCGCAATGATCGCCGGGCTCGCCTGCCGCTATTACCGGGCAGGTGAATTCGCCGACATGTCGCTTGACGCATACGCCCGCATCCCCCGGGAATTCAAAATTCCGTTTCAGGCGTAAGGGAAGCAGAGCATGAACCGCTGTATTGTTTTCGACCTTGACGGAACCCTCATCGACTCCATCGCGGATATCGCGCTTGCGACAAACCGGATGCGGGAACATTACGGCCTCGTTCCCCTGCCCGACAAGACGGTTGTGGGATACGTCGGACACGGAATTGCCCAACTTGCCGCCCTCGCGGTTGCGGATGCTCCCCGCATCGCCCCGGAAGAAGCGACGGAAGAGGTTTTACGGGCTTACCGCAACGATCCGGTCGTTCATACCACTCTCTATCCGGGAGCGGCGAACGGTCTCCGCATTCTGAAAACGGCGGGCTTCCGTCTTGCGACGGCCTCCAACAAGCCGGATGTTCTCTGCGTGCCGATTCTGAAAAAACTCGGCGTGCTCGATCTCTTCGACGCCGTTATCGGCGGAGGACGCTCCATCGCGATGAAACCGGCTCCGGACATGCTGCTCTACGCTTTCAAGGAGACTGGCGCCGAACCTGCACGCAGCTGGATGTTCGGCGACTCCGAACCGGATATGACATCGGGCCGCGCCGCCGGATGCCGGACCGCTTACGCCGCCTACGGATACGGAAAACCGGCCGAGGGCTCCTGGAACTTCAAGGCAAATTCGTTCCTTGAGTTTGTCTATCATGCTCTGAAGAACAGATGATGCAGGATTTTCTGAAAGGTGTTTCCCTGGTCTTCCAGGGAATTGCATTATTCTACCGGACACCTTCCCTTTGGAGGTTTTCCGCTGTTCCGCTCTTTCTTGTCCTGATTTTCTACATTCTGATTTTCTATTTCTCCTTCCGCTTTGCCGTTCCATGGATTCTGGATTTTCTTCCGGTTCCGGCGAACCATGCGGTCTGGCTGCGCTGGCTGATTTATCCGCTCCGCTGGCTGACCGCTCTTTCCTGCGGCGCGGCTCTGCTGCTGATTTCATTTCAGACACTGAGCACGCTCTATGAAATCACGGGATCGCTGTTCTTTGACGCCATGGTCGTGGAAATCGAAAAGACGCGTTATTCACACAACGCCGTTCACCTCCCGTTCCGCCAGAATCTGACCGCGGCTCTGCAGAGCGTGGGATATTCCATGGGAACACTTCTCATAACAGTCGTTCTGCTGCCGCTTGGCCTGCTGATTCCTGTAATCGGCGTGTTCCTGATGGCGCTGATTCTCGGATGGCGGCAGGGACAAACCTACATTTTCTCCAGCGGCTTCAACCGCGGATATTCCCTTCCGGAAATCCGCAGGATTGCAGGAAGACGGAAAATGCTGCTTCTCGGGTTCGGAACAACGATCTATCTGCTCTATCTGATTCCCGTCGCCGCGATTCCGCTCATTCCCGGCTATATCGTTTCCGGCGTTCTGCTTTTCAACGATGAACTTTCCGCTCAGCCGTAAACCGCGCTTTTGCCAAGTTCTGCGGCAATCGCCATCAGACGGTTATATTTGCACACACGGTCCGTCCGGCTCAGTGATCCTGTCTTGATTTGTCCCGCATTCGCTGCGACCGCAAGATCCGCAATCGTCGTATCTCCGGTTTCACCGGATCGGTGACTGATGACCGCCGCGAAACCGGCGTTCCGCGCCATTTCAACCGCATCCAGAGTTTCGGTCAGCGTACCGATCTGGTTCACTTTGACGAGAATCGCATTCGCCGCCTTCCGTTCAATCGCTTTCTTCAGATACGCGACATTCGTCACAAGCAGGTCATCTCCGACAAGCTGGATGTGTGCGCCAAGCTGCGCCGTCAGCGCAACCCAGCCCGCCCAATCGTTTTCCGCCATCCCGTCTTCAATGGAGTCGATCGGGTAGGTCTCGACAAGTTTGCGCAGATAATCGACCTGCGCGCCGGAATCGCGGGAGCCGCTGTTCGATTTTTTGTAGATGTAAAGTTTCCGTTCCTTGTCATAGAACTCGGAAGAGGCGCAGTCGACCGCAAGAGAAATCTCTCCGCCCTCACATTTGCGTCCGGGCTTGAACCCCGCAAGGCGAATTGCTTCAAGAATCGTTTCGAACGCCTCTTCTGTTCCGTTCAGCGCGGGAGCGAAACCGCCCTCGTCGCCGACGGCCGTG
>URNE01000149.1 GCA_900549045.1 uncultured bacterium
GGTTTCATCGGCTCCGCTGTCGCACGGCATATCATAAAAGACACACCGGATTCACTTTGCGTCGTGGATAAGCTCACCTATGCGGGAAATCTGGAAAATCTCGCGGAAATTTCCGCCGATCCGCGTTTCCGTTTTGAAAAAGCGGACATCTGCGACCGTGCGGCGATGGACCGCATTTTCGCCGAATTCAAGCCTACGCACGTCATGCATCTCGCCGCGGAATCGCACGTCGACCGTTCGATCGACGGCCCCGGCGAATTCATTCAGACCAATATCGTCGGAACCTATACCCTGCTGGAATCCGCGCGCAAATATTTTTCCGCGCTCGGGGACGAAGCGAAACGCGCGTTCCGCTTCCATCATATTTCCACCGATGAGGTTTACGGCGATCTGAACGGACCGGAGGATTTCTTCCGCGAAACAACTCCCTATGCGCCCAGCTCGCCTTACTCCGCTTCGAAAGCCTCCAGCGATCACCTGGTCCGTGCGTGGAAACGGACGTTCGGGCTCCCGACCATCGTCACAAACTGCTCGAACAACTACGGTCCGTATCACTTTCCGGAAAAGCTCATTCCGCTGATCATTCTCCATGCGCTCGACGGCAAAGAACTCCCCGTTTACGGCGAAGGTCTGCAGGTGCGCGACTGGCTCTATGTGGAAGACCACGCCCGCGCCCTCTATCTTGTTGTAACGCAAGGTGTTCCCGGCGAAACCTACAACATCGGCGGACACAATGAAAAGAAGAATATCGAGGTCGTGAAGACCGTCTGCGCGCTGCTGGACGAACTCGCCCCGCGCAAGGACGGCAAGCCGTATGCGGAACAGATCGTTCATGTGAAGGACCGTCCCGGACACGACCTGCGCTATGCGATCGATCCCTCCAAAATCGCCCGCGAGCTCGGCTGGAAACCGGCGGAGACCTTCGAAAGCGGCATCCGGAAGACGGTCGAGTGGTATCTCGCTCACCGGAACGACTGGTGCGCGCACGTGCTCAGCGGCACTTACAAAATGGAACGTCTCGGAACAGGGGGCGCACAATGAAAGGCATTGTTCTTGCCGGCGGCGCGGGAACGCGTCTGCACCCCATCACCCGCGGCGTTTCCAAGCAGTTGCTCGGCGTCTATGACAAACCGATGATCTATTATCCGATCAGCACGCTCATGCTTGCCGGAATCCGCGACATTCTCATCATCACGACTCCGGAGGATCAGTCCTCGTTCCGGCGTCTTCTCGACGACGGCTCCCGGTTCGGCGTCCGCTTCTCATATGCGGTTCAGCCGAAACCGGAGGGGCTCGCCCAGGCGTTCCTGATCGGAAAATCCTTCATCGGTTCCGATTCAGTCGCGCTGGTGCTTGGCGACAACATCTTCTACGGAGCCGGACTCGAACAGCTGCTTCTTCAGGCCGCCGCGCGTCCCGCGGGCGCAACTGTGTTCGGCTACTACGTGCGCGACCCGGAACGCTTCGGCGTGGTCGAATTCGACGAAAACGGCAAGGCGGTCAGCATTGAGGAGAAGCCGGAAAAACCGAAATCCCACTACGCCGTAACCGGACTTTACTTCTACGACAACGACGTTGTCGGCATTGCGGAGAGCATCGGCCCCTCCGCACGCGGCGAACTGGAGATCACCGCCGTCAACAGCGAATATCTCCGGCGCGGAAAACTGAATGTGGAAGTCTTCAAAAACGGTTACGCGTGGCTTGACACCGGAACGCATGACAGCATGCTCGACGCGGCGAACTTCATCCGCACCATCGAAACCCGGCAGGGGCTGCAGATCGCCTGTCTGCAGGAAATCGCGTACGAAAAAGGCTGGATGACTGCTCAGGACGTGCTTGACAGCATCGAAGATATGCTCAAAACAGAATACGGACAATACTTGAAACGGCTGGTGACACAATGAATGTGATTGAAACGGAACTCCCGGAAGTGAAAATCATCGAACCGAAACTTTTCGGCGATGCACGCGGCTACTTCTTTGAATCCTGGAACGAAGCGAAATACCGCGAAGCCGGAATCGACTGCGACTGGGTTCAGGACAACGAATCGCGCTCCCGCTTCGGAGTCCTGCGCGGACTTCATTTCCAGGCCGCGCCCTACACGCAGGCGAAGCTGGTGCGCGTCATCTCCGGCGCCGTGCTCGACGTCGCGCTCGACATCCGCAAAGGCTCCCCGACGTTCGGAAAGCACATCGCCGTGGAACTTTCCGGAGAAAACAAACGTCAGCTCTTCGTCCCGCGCGGTTTCGCCCACGGATTCGCCGTACTCAGCGACGACGTGATATTCGCTTACAAATGCGACAATGTCTACATGCCTTCTTCCGAACGCGGCATCCGTTTCGACGACCCCGCGCTCGGCATTGACTGGCGTGTTCATCCCGGCGAATGGATTCTCTCTCCCAAAGACACGAAAAACCCGCTTTTCGCCGAAGCGGAACTCTTTGATTTCAACAACCAGGACTACATGAAATGATGAAAGTTTTACTCACCGGCGGCAAGGGTATGCTCGGCCGGACGATCCGCCGGATTCTCGGCGGCCGTTTTGAAATCATCCCGACCGATCTTCCGGAAGCGGACATCACCGATCCCGGCGTTTTTTCCGCCGTGCTCGCAAAGCATTCGCCCGATGCAGTGATTCACTGCGCCGCAATGACGGCCGTTGACAAATGCGAGACGGAACGGGAACTCGCTTACAGACTCAACGAACGGGGATCCGCGAACGTCGCGACCGCCTGCAAAGCCGTCGGCTGCCGCCTCCTCGCGATCTCGACCGATTACGTGTTTGACGGTTTCGCGGATCACGCATACACCGAATATGACACGGCGAACGGCGGCGCGACCCTTTACGGCAAAAGCAAATTTGCGGGAGAAGAGGCGATCCGCCGGATTTATCCGGAAAATTCCGTCATCTGCCGTGTTTCGTGGCTCTACGGATTCGGCGGTCCGAGTTTTGTTCACACGATGCTGCAGCTTGCGGACGGTTCGCGTCCGGTTCTGAAAGTCGTATCGGACCAGATCGGCAATCCGACGAGCGCGGTTGCGGTTTCTCGGAAACTGGGTGAACTTCTGGAGCGTCCGGAAGTCACCGGAACGATTCATATGACTTGCGAAGGCGAAGCCAGCTGGGCGGACTTCGCCCGTGAGATTTTCCGTCGGAAAGGCGTGAAGCAGGAAGTGCTGAACTGTACGACGGAAGAGTTCCCGCGTCCTGCGCCGCGCCCGAAAAATTCCCGTCTGGTCAAACAGCGTCTCCGCGAGCTCGGTTTCGCTCCGATGCCCGATTGGAAAGACGCCCTGTCGGAGTTCCTGAAACTGGAATTCAAATAATCGGGAGGAGGCTGCCCCGTGAAGAAGCAGCCTCCGGTTCGTTTACTTTAACGTTGTCAATTTTGTTTCCGGTTTTTCCGCGGCGGAATAAAATTTTCTGCTGCGGATTGTGCCGTAATATTTTCTGCCGTCGAACGCTCCGTTGATGAGGTGCGCTTCATACTTGCGGTTGTTGTACTCCACATATGTTTTCCCGTCTTTTTCCTGTATGCCGGAGAAGGATTTGACGGTTTCGTTTGGCAGTTCCGAAGCGTAAGGCTGCCCGTTGAACATCTGAACGCCGAGTACGGTCTGCTCCTGCGGGTCTGCAATGCAGCGGTTCTCCTTGCTTTCCAGATAGAGACGTCCGTCAATCAGAGTATAGAGATTGAATTGAGTCCGGCCTCCGGTGTTTGTCAGAAGACGCTGTGCGGTTTTCCTGCCGTCGCGCTCGAAAACGAGCTGATAGTCATATTCGGCCAGGAACGGATGAATGGAGCGTTGTTCCAGCGAGAGTTTGGTTTTGCTTTCTCCGGGCAGGGGAATGGCGGTTGCAAACCATTCGCCATGATACTGTTCCGAGTCGGCGAAGTACCTGACGGTGCTGCAGAAGATACTTGTCGCGATCGCCGCTGCCAGACAGAAAACGGAAAACGGAATGGCGACAAGGAAGATGAACGCCGGATATTTCCAGTTCGCCTTGTAGCGTTTGCGGATGAATGCCGCAAGCAGAATGATGATTGCCCAGCAGAGTGTTCCGGAAAGAAGCGCCATGTTTTGCGGCAGGTGGTTCAGCGCAAAGAATGCAAGCATTCCAAGCGGCACGGTTTTGAGCGCGGTCATGATCATCCCGCTGCTCCTCCGGGTCTTCGGGATGATCCACAGAATTGCGGGAACAAGGGCGAAAATGAAACAGACAAAGATGAAACTGCTCATAAAACCTCCGGATTACAGCATTCGTTTCAGGCGGTCTGCGATCCGGAGCGCCATAAGCATGGCTCCGAGATCGTTCGGGTGGCAGTTGTCCTGTGTGCAGTCCTCGCGGAAAGGCCCGGAAAAGAGCGTTTCCCCGTCGAGAAATTCGACGTTGCGGTCGCCGGAATCGACGGCGTTCATCCAGGTGTGCATGATGATTTCGCGCCGCCGCCTGCAGTTTTCGTCCGGGACGAAATTGCACATGGACATCATAAGAACGGGGACGTCCGGTCGCTGTTCGCGGTATCTGCGGAAGAAGGGTTCGTGCCGTTCCGCGAGAAATTCCGGGGTCGGCGCATTGTGGTCGAACTCCATGACGAGTGCGGCGATATCGAGTTTAGCAATGGTGTCGGCGATGCAGAGTTCGCCTCGGCACGATCCGCCGAATCCCATATTGACGAGATGAAAATCAAGCATTCTCGCGAGGATGACGGGATAGACCATTCCGGGGCGTCCGGCGGAGCCGCTGTTGGTGATGGAGGAACCGTAGAAGACGACGGGTTTTGCGATGCGGTGAGGGACGGGCGGTTCGACGATGCTTCCCGGAACGGTCCCGATTGCGATTGCGGAGGTTGCGCAGTGATAGGGAAACCAAAGCGTGCAGTCGGCGAATTCTCCGTCGGCGGAGAGTTCCCAGAGTCCTTCGAAGCAGTCGTCGCCGACGGGGATGATGCGGTTGCCGCGGAATTTGCTTTCGGCTCCGGTTCCGGTATAAAGATCGAATCCGTCGCTTCCTCCCCGGTTGTTTCCGTTCCAGATTTCATTGAATCCCGCGCGCACGCCGACGACGGGGGAGTTCGTGCGGAACCGGATCGCTTCACCCGCGCCCTGCATGCTCATTGGGAAGACTCCTTCCTTGTCGCACATTCCGGCGACGTCCAGCGGCAGACGGCTTCTGCGTCCTTCGCTGTCGATATACGGGAATCCTTCGAGGGCGAACGGCGCGGCGAATCCGTCGCGGAATTCGAGTTCCTGATTGCCGATGGTGCGCGATTTGAAATTGGTGTCGAGCTCGGCGAAATTTTTCTCGTTCATTTGAAATACTCCGTTGTTTGAATGACCATCATATATGAAATATAATCAGAGCGGATATTTTTTCAAGTTGAAATAATGGAAAACGGCGAGAAGTGTTTGTGTTTTGACAGATGCGCTGTATAGTACGTGATGATTAAAAACAGAGGCAGGGGGGAACAATACCGCTCCAACTAGAAAAGGTACTGTAAAGCCTTGGCGGCTTTGATGTATTTTAACGTTCAGAGGATGTTCCCCTGCCTCATGATGAATAGTATACCACAAAAACGGAAAAAAGCAAATGCTTTTCAGAAAGAAGGATTGATTATGCAGAAAAAACATGTCTGCGCCGCCGTAATCCGCAAAGACGGATACACCATGATCTGCAGCCGTCCGAAAGCAACGGTTCTGCGCGATAAAATGGAATTCCCCGGAGGGAAAGTCGAACCCGGGGAAAGTTATCATGAGTGCATCGTCCGCGAACTCCGGGAGGAGCTCGGCGCGGAGATTCTTCCGCTCGACGTCGTTCATGAAGTCGAGCACGAATACCCGAACGGTCTGCTCGACATCGTATTCATCCGCTGCATTCTGAAGCCCGGATCGAATCCGTCGCCGTGCGAAGGTCAGGAGATGAAGTGGGTGCCGACCGCGGAGCTCGGTTCCGTGGATTTCCTCGAAGCGGACCGGCCGTTCGCCGAACTTGTCGCCGGCGCGGCGCGGTGACGGAAAATATTCTGTCCGCTCTTGAAAAACGGTGTTTTTTGTGCTAAATTACGAATTCTGTTCAGAGCTCGTTTGAAAAACCGATTTGGAGTCTGAGAGCGGCCCTCGTACCGGCAACCCCGTAACTGCAAGGAGTCTGGCTCATGAAGAAAAATGAATTTGTCGTGCTTAATATCGGCGATCGCGAGATACAACTTCCGGTTGTCACCGGAACCGAAGGCGAAAAAGCATTTGATATCACCCAGCTCCGAAAGCAGACCAGATTCATCACTATTGACCCGGGGTTCATGAA
>URNE01000150.1 GCA_900549045.1 uncultured bacterium
TTTCCGCTTGATTTTTTTCAAAAAGAGTGGAATATTAAAAGAGAATCACATCGGAAAGGAATGCATCCATGCCTAAATCAATGTTTGTCTCAGGCTCGCTCCACCGCATCAGCGGACAGATCTCAGAGGCTTCAGCCCGGATGCATCAGCACAGTCAGGAGCAGAACTCCTCCGAATCCGGGAACCTCCCGGGAGAAGAGCAGGCTCAGCCGAAGCCCCGGACTCCGGACGTCGACGACGCCGCGCGCAACGCTCTGCTCAAACCGCGCTATGAAGAACTGCTCCGCACAAAACGCGATCTGATCGGACAGCTCAACGAAGCCGAAGCGAAAAGCTCCGCGGAACAGGCGCGTCTGGAACGCTCCGCCGCCGATTGCGCTCAGACCCTCGCCGAGCTCCGCGCTATCCTCGACCGGCTCGAATCCTGCCGCATTCCCGAACTTTCGGATTCCGATTTCCATCCCGCGCTCAACGAAGCGCTCCGCACATTTGAAAACGGACGCATCGAGCTCATCCGCGCAACCGCCCTTCCTCCGGAGCATGCGGCGGGAACCGCCGTTCAGACGGCGGCGAAAACGGACCTCGCGGACATTCCGGCCGGAACGCTCTTCAGAAAGGGAGCCGCATTTTTCCTGCCGCTGATCCTGACCATTCTCTTCTCGGCCTTCTTCCTTGCTCTCTCGTTCATCATCGCGTGGAAAGTCGCTCTGTAAATGACTCCCGACGATCCGAACATTGCACGCATCGATTACTGGAGAAAATCCGGAAACCGGGCTCAGCTTACTCAGCTCCTGCGCGTCGGTTCTCTCCACGGCCTCGCGGCGGAAGACAGCGTCAACCGCACAGTCAGACGCCGCCGCAGAGTGCTCATCGTCTTAATGCTGCTGATTCTGCTGACCGGACTCTACTCCGCGCTGTTCTGAAGCGGCGACCAGACGGTTCAGTTCCATTTTCTCCACATAGAACCAGTCCACCGACCGGATCCGGCAGAACGCGTAGACGAACTCGCGTCCCTCCGCATCGCGCTGAATGCTCACGCCGTACTGCTTGCGTTTCATTTTGTCCAGAAGAACGGGATCGCCGAGATTGGCGAAAACGACTTTTTCATCCGCCCGGCGGTATTCGTGGAGCTTCCCGGCGGCAAAATCGCGTCCGGTGGAGACGATGATGTCTCCCGTGTTCGTCACAATCGCCTTCTCCTCCGCAACCGCCTCGCTGTTGCCGCCCAGCCGAAGCTCCTCCACAAGTTCAGCAATGGAGATGTCGAGTCCGCAGACGCCGTTCGCTTTTCCGCCGGCAAGACGGATCGGCGCGCTGCAGGAGATGACCAGCCCGAACTCCGGAATGCTGTCGACATAAGGCTCCGTCCAGACCGCCCCCTGCGCCGCATGGTCCGCTATACGGTACCAGCGGCGCGTCCGCGGATCGTAGCCGCGCGGAAATTTGCCCGACGCCGGATATGCGGCGTAAAGGCCGTCGGGAAAACCGAACAGCACGCGGATCACCGGAGTTCCCTCCAGAAACGCCTTCTCCTGCGCCTCGGGAGTCCATGCGGCGTTTCCGCTCTCCAGGACGATCTGACGCAGACGCGGAATAAAACGGGAGAGCGGCTCCAGACGCGTCTTCAGCGGAAGCGCGGTATCGTGCGTTGTGCTGTAGACCAGCACGGCGGGGTCAATGATCCCGTGGTGGAAACGGGAGCGCAGCATGGTATCCGATTTCCGTTCCGGGAACTCCGTCAGAGCCACGGCGGCGGTTTCGCCGGAATGTTCGTGCAAATCATAATTCAGCAGAAACGCGGTGTCCGCCGCGAGAAGAGAAGTCGCCTGTTCCAGTTTAAGAAACTGTTCGTCGAGCCGGTACGCCGCACGCGAGCAGATTGAAAACGCGGTGCCGAGCGCGTTGTCGCGCAGCCGCATCTCCTCCGAAAAACGGAAACTCTGGAAAAACGAATAGGAGAGCGCCGAAACACCCGCCAGCAGAGCAATCAGGAAAAGCATCAGCAGCAGACGGCTGTGGCTCCGGCTCCACCGGAAGCATTTCTGCAGAAGATTGTCGGGCTTTGCGGAAACTTCAAGATCCATCATCCACCGCCGCAGGTCGGCGGAAAGCTCTCCGGCCTGCTGATAGCGATCCGCGGGATCGTTCGCCAGCGCCTTGCGGACGACCGCTATCAGACCGGCGTCAATTTTCGCCCCGAATTCATGTTCCGGCGGGTTCATCAGCCCGTCGCGGATCGCGCACATGACCTCCTCCGCCGTTTCACCGGGAAATGCGGGATGAAGCGTGACGAGTTCAAACAGAATCGCTCCCATTGCAAAAAGATCGGCGCGCCGGTCGCAGGGTTCTCCGCGGATCGCCTCCGGCGCAAGATACTGCGGCGTTCCCGCCAAAACGGGCGAACCCTCCGGCTGCGGCTGAATCGGACGCGCAATGCCCCAGTCCATGATATAGGTTTCATGATATTCTCCGGTCATGATGTTTTCCGGCTTGAGATCGCGGTGCATGATGTTCCGGCTGTGCGCGTATTCGAGCGCATCGCATGCCTTGAGAAAAATTTCCAGACGGTTCCGCAGACTCTTCTGCTCGTCGAACGCGCGGACGCCGTCAAGGCGGTAATGCGCGGAGACCTGTTTCAGATACTCTTTAAGGGTAATGCCGTTGATCATCTTCATGGCAAGATGAAGCCCGTTTTCCTCGTCCGATTTCAGAGAATAAATCGGCACAATTGCGGGGTGATCAAGCTGAGCGGTCACGCGCGCTTCCGAGAGGAAGAAACGGCGCTGTTCTCCGTTTTCCGCCGCCTCTCTGCGCAGGGATTTGATGGCGACCAGACGATGCAGCCGGCGGTCGTATCCGCGAAAGAGCAGCCCCTGTCCGCCCTCGGCGATCTTCTCCCGGATTTCGTATTCATCGTCGAGCGAATCAAGCGGAAGTTCATCTCCGGAAAAATTGACGTCTCCGGGATCTCTCCGTCCGCGCAGCTCCTCAATCCGCAGATCCACGTCTTTCCGTTTCTTCCGGAAGAATCCGGCGCCGGTTCCGGGCTTCGACGCGGTTTTGCCGGATGACGCCGGAGACGTTTTCCCCGATACCGCCGTCCGGTCAATCAGAACCGTTTTTTCAACAGTGTCTCCGCCGCTCTCAGTTTCCATTTGCTTTCCCCTTTTGCTGCGCGGATAATTTAGCTCCGCATTTCGGAATTGTCAAGACAGGACGCGGCTCGGTTGACAGTTTTGCGGAAAAGACAAAACCGAAAGGAGTTCTCCATGCTCAATCATCATTTGAATCTGCGCGATCTGCTGAATCCGCAATACCTCTGCGCCGCCGAAGACTGGCGGGTCTGTTCCGACTGCTTTGCCGGAGAGCGCGAAGTCAAACGCGCGGGCGAACGCTATCTGCCCAAAACCGAAGGACAGATGGCGGACGCCCAGTTCGGATCAAGGCGCTACGACGCCTACAAAGCCCGCGCGAATTATTTCAACTATCTCGCGACCACAATCGCCACCATGCTCGGCATCATGCACCGCGAACCGCCGGAGGCCATTGAACTGCCCGAACGCATCCGCACCATCCGCACGACAGCCTCAAGCGACGGGCTGCCGCTCGACGACACTCTGCGCAGGCTGAATCTCTTCCAGCTTCTCTACGGACGCTGCGGCCTTCTCCTCGACGTTCCTCCCGCAACCGTTTCCCCCGAAGCCGTCCCCGTCATGACTCTCTGCGCCGCACCGCAGATTCTCGACTGGACTTGCGAAAACGGCGATTCCTCCGCCCTCACCTCGCTCCTGCTTGACGAATCCGGCTGGGAATGCGGCGCGGAGGGCTGGGAATTCCTCCGGAAAGTCCGTCTCTGCACCCTCTCGCCCGATGGCGAATACTGTTCGGTCCGCATGACGCCGGATGAATTCCGCGCCTTCCGCGCAAGCCCCCATGCTCTCCCCGACGAATGTTTTCCGGAAATCCGCGGACGCCGTCTCAAGCGCATTCCGTTTGTTTTCGCGAATGTGAACGACTCCGGAACCGCCGTTCCGGCACCTCCGCTTCTCCCGCTCGCAAACGCGTGTCTGGCCATCTACCGCGGCGAAGCCGACTACCGCCACGCCCTCTTCATGCAGGCGCAGTCAACCCTGTTCCTCAAAGGATTCCAGCTCGACGGTCCCCCGATGATGGGCGCGGGCAACTACATTCACACCGAATCGCCCGACGCTTCCGGCAGCTATCTGGAAATTTCCGGAGCCGGGCTTCAGGAGATGCGCACCGCACAGAATGATCTGCACGCCATTGCCCAGAACATGGGAATCTCTCTCGACAGCCGCAGCAACGAATCCGGCGAAGCGCTGAAGACGCGTCTTGCGGTCAAAACAGCCCTCATGCGCGCCGTTGCCGGAACCGGGGAAAAGACCATGCTCCAGATTCTCCGCATCGCCGCCGCCTGGTGCAACGCCGACCCTGACGAAGTGGTTTTCCGCGTGAACCGCGATTTCAACGAAGGCGGAGTAGCCGCATCCGACGTGCTCGACCTCTGGAACGCAAGGAACGCCGGACTCCCCCTCTCCGCGCGCAGCATCCACGAATGGCTCCGCCGAAACGACTTCACCGACGCCTCGTTCGATGAAGAAAACGAACGGATAAAAGACGAAAAACGGAACGTTTGAAGCCGCCCCGTCCGGCCCCCGCGGACCGGACGGAATTTTTTCTGCGGAAAAATCAAATAAAAAGCAAAAAAACATTTGACATTTAAAGTTTTCCGTGATAGTGTTTTCCGACCTGTATAATCAGCAATTATATGAGAGGTGTCTTTTATGGATAAAGAGTATTGGAGTCACAAAATCAAGGGAGCTCTCCTCGGAAAAACCATCGGAGAAAACCTCGGCCGTCCTTATCTCGGAGCAAACGATCCGCTGGATTTGACCTTTTACAATCCGCTGCCCATGCGGGATTCCTCCAGCTGTTTTCTGGATTTCCAGATTCTCTGGCTCGACGTGCTCTCGAAAATGCCGCACCCCGTCCCGGAACGGTATCTCTTCGCGCAATGCTGGCTCGACCATGTCCGCTATTACGATGCGGAATACGGAGTTGCTCTCCGCAACCTGAGAAACAGCATCATGCCGCCCTGGTCCGGAAATTTCGACGACTATTTCTGCGAGAATTTCGGAGCCGCACGGCGCGCAGACATCTGGGCGTTCCTCAACCCGGCGAAACCCGACACCGCATTGAAAATCACCTACGAAGACGCCTGCGTCGACCACGACAAGGATGGTGTTTTCGCAGCGGAATTCTTCGCCGTTCTGCTCAGCAATGCGTTTATTGAAAGCAACCCCGACGCCCTTCTCAACGCGGCTGTCGCCGCCATCCCCGGAGATTCCCGTCTTGCGGAGGCTGTCCGCTTCACCCGCGACCTCTGCGCCACAAACCAGAACTGGAAAGAGGTCCGCCGCCTGATCATCAGCAAATTCAACAGCGAAAATTATGAAGACAGCGTCATGAACACCTGCTTCATTCTTCTCGCATACCTGCTAGGCAACGGCGATTTTGAAACGACCGTGCTCATTGCGGCGAATTGCGCACGCAACACTCCGGTCAATGCCGGAATGGCCGGCGAACTCATGGGGCTCCTCAAACCCGACTCAATCCCCGCCCGCTGGCTCGAACCAATCTCCGAAGAGATTCAGCTCAGCGACCCGGAGCTTGTCATGGATTACCCGCAAAACCTCGACGACTTCATCGAACAGATTCTTGAGCTTGCGCCGAGAATCGAAGCGCACACGCCGCAGACCAGCGATGCGCCGGACCTGGACCAGTTCCTTATCTCCGTTCAGGCCGGCATTCACCGCAACTGGAACCGCTGGCACGAAATTCTCCCCATTCCGGAGTACCTCCAGCTCAACAGAGAGTACACCATCCCCGGAACTTTCAACTGCCTGAACGCATTCGAGGTTCCTCCGAACTCGCTTTACATGATGCGTTTCCAATTCACGATCGACGAGCCCAAAAAGGTGCGCATCATCTTCAACAGCAATGCGATTTCCCGTGTCTGGGTCGACGGGGTCTACCGTTTCGGGCGCGACGGCGGCTGTGTGACGCCATCGTTCGACACCGTCCCGCACAATCAATACTGCGATCTCACTCTGGAAGGCGGCGTTCATGAACTGCTCGCCGGAGTAGCTCCGAACACGCCGGCGGAAAACATCATCTGGGTCATGGGCGTCGCCGACTGCGCCGACTCCCAGTGGCTTCCATATGCGTTCTTCGGCAATTGATTCCCGTTCCCATGCCGGGGATGAATGGAACTTTTCCCCG
>URNE01000151.1 GCA_900549045.1 uncultured bacterium
CGAAACGGATCTGCGCCTGGACTTCCGCTTCCCCGTCAAGGATGCGCGCTTCCGGCCCTCCATGCGCGAATTCGTCCCCGTCGCAATTCAGGGAAACGGTGTGGAACTGACGCTCAAAACGCCGCGCTACGGCTGTCTTGAAATCAATTACGATTCACCCGACCTTCCCCGTGCGACGGTCTATATTTTCGCCGATGCGATGGAAAAGGCGCTTTCAGGAAACAGCATCCGTGTTCTGGAACCCGGATTTCATTCCCGCAAAGAGCTCGAAGGCGTATCCGAAGAGTGCTTTGATTTCGCGCCGGGACTCCATGAGTTTGAAGGAGGAAAACTGCATCTGCAATCCAACCGGACATATCATCTTTCCCGCGGCGCGGTGCTCCGCTGCGGAATCGTCGCGGAAGAATGTGAACACACGGCGGTCACCGGGCATGGAGTCATCGACGCTTCATTTCAGGAACGCAAAACCGGGGAAAACTGGCAGAGCCGCGGCGAAGAGGGAACCTGTTTCTTCTGGCAGGGAACCGATATTCTGATTGACGGTCCCGTGCTCTATGATCCGGAATTCTGGGCGGTCGTCGTCGCGGGAACCGCACACATGACAATACGCAATTTCAAAATTCTCGCATGGGTCATCAACGACGACGGGCTCCAGCCGCGTTCCGTCAACGACTTCCTTGCAGAGCATTGCTTCATCAAGTCCATGGACGACTGCGTCGCGATCAAAACCCGTCGCGCTGCCGGCATGATTTCCCGCAATCTCATGTTCCGCGACTGCGTGCTGTGGAACGACTGCGCAAACGGATTTGAGATCGGCTACACTTCACAGGCGGACCTGCTGGAAAACGTCACATTCCGCGACAGCTCGCTGATTCTCGGCGGCCGTTCAGCCTTCTCCCTTCATGTCGTCGACCATGAACTCGTCCACAATGTCCTGTATGAAAATATCGATATCGAAGGGAAAGCATGGCAAAGACTCATTGATTACCGTCTGCTTGGAGAACCCTCGTCCTACAAGAGCGATCCAGTCTGCGGAAACGTCGACGAAGTTCTCTTCCGGAACATCCGCGTGGAAAACAACACCTGCAAAGTCAACGTCTTCGGCTGGAATGAAGACTCCATGATTCAGAATCTCGAAGCCTGCAATCTTCAGTTGCGCAAGTCTCTGGAAATCGCGGCAAATGAATTCACCCGAAACATTCACCTGGAGAATGCAAAATGAAAGAACTCGAAGGCAGACGCGTGCTGATCACCGGTTCCGCAAAGGGAATCGGCGTCGGCATCGCGGAGGTGTTCGCGGAAAACGGGGCGGAACTTCTGCTCCATTACCGAACCTCTCCCGAAGAGGGCGAAGCGCTGCGGAAACGTCTCACGGACCGCGGAGGAAACGTCCGCATCTTCCGTGCCGACCTCGGGACGGAAGAGGGTATCGATGCGCTGTTCGCGGAAGTCGACCGCGTGCTCGGCGGGCTCGACGCCGCCGTCAACAACGCCGGATGGGATCCCGGATTCATGCCGCTCGACGAGGTAACATTCGAATCCTATGAAAAGCTCACGGACATGAACATCCGCGGCACCCTGTTCTGCTGTCTGAACGAAATCAAACGGATGCGGAACAACGCCTCCGGGGGCAGCATCATCAACCTCGGTTCGGTTCAGATGGACACCACGGTTCCGGGGCGAACGCTCTACGCGATGAGCAAGGGTGCTATCCATTCCATGACCGGCGAGCTGGCTCTGGAGTGCGGCAAAGACCGGATCCGGCTGAACACGATTGCGCCGGGGTACATTGAAGTCCCGCGCATGTCGAACTCTCCGGGATACAACCGGGAGGAAATCGCCGCCGGCATCCCGCTCGGGCGCATCGGCGAACCGCGCGACATCGGCGAACTCGCTCTGTTTCTCGCAAGCGAACGCTCCTCGTTCATCACCGGGCAGACCCTGATCGCGGACGGCGGCGTCTCACGCAAACTGGCCAGAACGGCCAAATGAAAACATGAAACACGAAACATGGAGCGTCTCCTCCGTTCCATATTTCAAAAAAGAATAAGAAAAAAGAAAGGCAAGCGTCATAATGAAAACGAAATCTGTCATCAGGAAAATGAAAACATCCGGCAGGAGTGCGGGACGGAAGCGGAAATCCAGCAGATTCACGCTTATAGAACTCCTTGTAACGATTGCGGTCATCGCCATCCTCGCCGGCATGCTTCTGCCGTCTCTGAACAAAGCCCGGGCGGCGGCGCGGCGGATCTCATGCACGGCGAATCTCTCGCAGATTACCAAGGCGCAGATCGGGTACATGGACGACAACGACGGATATGTCCTCATCAATGACGACCGCCGCGAAGACAGCATGTTTTCAGCGGCAAGCCGCTACTGGCCGACCGCGCTTATGATGGGCGGTTATCTCGGCGTAAAACCGCAGCAGCTCGACGCCTGTCTCAAGCTGATGATCTGTCCGGAGCAGACGGCACGCTATGAACGGCATCCGACTAATCCGGATACCTACAGACCGTCCATTGCATACGGAATCTTCACTCTGATCGACCCGCAGTACAACAGCTCTTTCCCGCAATACATCGGCAAGTTCGGCTCCAGCTTCATTACCTACGGAACGGAAAGCGGAACCACTTATCAGTATATCCGCATCTCCGCGATGAAAAGCCCCAGCGAATACATGTTCCTGCTGGACAACGAAAACGTCTCCGAAACCTATATTCCGCTGCGCGCGCCAAGCAGGATACTGTACCCGCGTTCTTCCATCAAGACGATCTCCCCGAGTCTGCATCATGTCGGCACAGGAAGCGCTTCCTTTGCGGACGGACACTGCGCGACGCCGGGACTCGGCGCATTCCGCACCATTCACGGAGGAATCATTCAGCATGTTGTCGTAAACGGAACTCAGATGGTATTCTAAGCCAAAGGAAAACTTATGGACAAAATCTCTTACAAAACGCCGTTCCACGTCAAAGACGGAAAAATCTTTGACGCAGAAAACCGTTACGTCACCCTCTGGGGCGTGAACTACTATGCGCCCTTCAACCACAATTTCTGCAACCTCGCCGAACTCGGCAAAGATCACTGCCGCGCAATCGACCGCGATCTGGACGATCTCCAGCTGCTCGGCGCCGACTTCATCCGGATGCACATGTTCGAACGCGAAATTTCCGATCCCGCCGGAAACCTCGTGGAAAATGAAAACCTGCGGATCTTCGACTATCTGCTCGACCAATGTGAAAAACGCGGAATCTATCTCATGCTTTCCGCTATGACCTACTGGAATACGGTCATGAACCAGATCGAACAGAACCGTCTTTACGCCTATTGGAACATCGGATCCCAAAGCGCATTCGGCTTCACAAACTTCTATTCGATAGACTCGCTGATCTGGCATCCGGATGCAATCGCATGTCAGGAACGCTACTTCAAGACTCTTTTCGAACATCGCAACGCATTCAACGGAAAGCGTCTTTGCGAATTCAAAAACCTCGTGGTCTGGGAACTCATGAACGAAATGCAGTTCCCCGATTCGCGTCTGCTTCAACCCGATCCGGAGCTCACCCCCCGCAATATGATTCAGGGAATCTATTCGCGCGGACCGATGCGCAGGGAGTTTCAGCACAGATTCGCAGAATTCCGCAAAACCATTCCGGAACAGGATGAAGAAAAAGCGTTTTCCGAATTCCGCAAAAAGCTCATCGGCGACTATCTCCGGAAATTCTGGAAACTCTCCAACGACTACTTCAAGGGGTCCGTTCTCAACAGCCAGTTCTATTCCTACAGCGGCATTCCCCCGGAGGATTTGAAAGAGCTCCTCGAAAATCTCCCCTGCATCGACGCCCAGAGCCTCGGGACCTACCTCAACGCCCACGGATTCGACAGCGTCAACACCGACGACGCCGACCACGTCGCTCTTGCCGATTACAAGCTCGACCAAATCGAACATCTGGAACATAAACATCCGCTCATCGCATACGAATTCGACGCCAGCTGCACGCAGAACGGCTATCCGCTCGCCCTGCTCGCGGCGCTCTATGCACACAACGGCGTTCAGTTGGCGGCATACTTCACCTACACTCCGTACGACGTCGCCGCATGGAACCCGGGCTGGCTCGTGCATTACCTGAATATTGCGCACACGCCGGACAAAGCGGCGGCCTTCGCCGCCTCCGGACGCCTCTTCCGCGCAATTCAGAACCGGAAATTCGAACGGAAACCGGGCGAGTGGAGCGGAGAAGACTTTCTCATCCGGCGCGAAGGCGACCGTGTGCTCTGGAACACGGCGGAGAACTACTGCCACGTCTCCGCCGCGGACGAAGCGCCGGTCAATCCGGATTCGCTGGAACTTGTCTGCGGGACCGGCAATTCTCCGCTGGTTTCCTGCGACGGCAACGGGTTTTATCAGCTCGAAAAACTTGCGGACGGCAAGTGGCGTTTCACTCTTTTCCCCGCTCAGCGTTATCTCATGGAACCCGCGCGCGGACGCGCCTTCACTTCCATGGCGAACCGCTATGTGAACTGCCTGAAAGAACTCCCCGTCTCCCAGCTGATCGAACGCAAGGTGAATGTCCGTTTTCCCATGTTCCTGAAATTCCGCTGCACGGACGCGGCAAGCGGAGCGGCAGTCGCCGCGAACGGCGACGCCCTCTCTCTTGAACCGGGATCTTATCTGATTGAAACTCTAAACTGACAAGGGTTCAGCATGAAAAATGTTTTAACACTCGCAGCTCTCACGCTTTTCTGCGCACTCCAGGCGGCGCCGGTCCGTCTTCCCGCCCGTGATTCGGAGTGGAAGATACCCGCCGGAGCGGAGACAAAAGAAAAATCCTTCCTCATCCGCAGCACCGCACCGGAAACCAATCGCTGGACGTTTGCGCGGCTCCCGCTCCATGCGGACGAATACGCAGGACAAATCATCCGTCTTGAGGCGGAAATCCGCGCAGACGGCATCCGACCGGTCAGCGGAAAAAAGAGCGCAGGCGCAAAGCTGATGTTTGTCCTTTCGAACGGACAGAAACAGGACTGGCCCGGCATCATCATCCCCTCCGGAACGTTCAACTGGGAAAAATTCGGAAAAACCGTTGTTTTCCCGACGGATCTCAAACAGGCGGAACTCGTTTTCGGTCTGCAGGACGCGGCGGGAGAAATTGAAATCCGCAATCTGAAAATCTCCTCCGGCTGGATTCCGCTCGAACTCAATTCCATCGCCAACGCGGATCTGCGCGACCGGACCGCCGGAGACGGCAAGGGGGGCTGGTCCGATCAGGGACCGAAAAACGACGGACGCATTTTTGTTGCGGAACTGAACAAGCGCGCACCCGGCGGAATTCCGATGAACATCGGCACACGCGGGAAAACCGTCCTTGCGCTCAAATCAAAAAATCTGCCCTCCGGCATGGAATCCGGAACGGTGAAACCGGCGAAAACGGCAAAAGCAAAAACGCTCTTCGTCGCCCACGCCCTCTGCTGGGCGGGAAAGAAACGCGAAACGTTCGGCAAAATCGTCGTGAACGGCAAAAACGGTTCGCAGACTTTTACCCTTGAAACCGGACGCGATGGCGGCGACTGGTTCAATCCGGCGCATTACGACAACGCAGTCTGCGCAATCGAAGTGGAAAGCGGAGACAATTCAAAGGGGATTCATCTCTCCCGTTTTCCTCTCAAAGACTCGCTGGGGGAAATCGAATCGGTCCGTTTTGAAAGCGTCGGCGGCAACCCCGTGTGGCTTGTTCTCGGGGCGACCCTTTCAGCCGAAGACCGCCCGCTTCCCCGGAAGAAAACCTTTGCGATCCGCGCCGGAAAGGAGTGGCAAACGCCTCTCCGGACCGTCAATTATCACTGGCGCAAACCCGGCTCTCCGCTCGATGTTTCCTCCTTCACGCCCCGCCGTCCGATCGGAGCGGACGACTGGCTGAAAGTCAATGCGGACGGACATCTTGTTCTTGCCAGGGAGCCGGACAAACCGCTGCGCTTCTTCTGTTCGCCCGATGAAATCAATCTCGGATATCCGAAACGCCTTGCGAACCGCGAACAGATCGACGTCTATGTCGGCGACCTCGTCACTCACGGATTCAACATGATCCGCATCCACATCAACAAAGCTCTGATGAAGGATGCAAAAGCGGAAGCGGATTTCAACAGGGATACGCTGGACGCCTTTGATTATCTTGTCAGTCTCTGCCGCAAAAACGGCATCTACATCATGATGAATCTGCAGGAAATCCAGTACGGGTTCTACCCGTATGAACAGTATTCCTGGGG
>URNE01000152.1 GCA_900549045.1 uncultured bacterium
CCGCAGGATTTCAAATTGTTCTTCCTTCAGCGGACTTGTCCGGTCGATGGTGAAGGCCGGGAATTCGCGGCGGAGCGGATAGTTGCCGCGCTGCTTCTCGAATGTCTCCGGAGACCGCCTGAGACGCGCATCGTCCTGCCGGACGTCGTAGGCTGAGGCAACCGCTTCCGCAAGAGAATGAACCCGTAGATGCGTCGTCGCCGGAACCGGGATTTCCGGATACCAGCCGTGAGCGTCCTCGAGCCCGAAGAACTCCGCAACCGTGCGGACGCACGCCGCCGTTCCGTTGGCCTTGCCGTCGGCGGAATAGCCTGCGATGTGCGGGGTGGCGAACTCAAGAAGGTTCATCAGTTCCAAATCAATTCCGGGTTCATGTTCCCAGACGTCGAGTGCGGCGCCGCGGATGCCGCCGGAGCGGAGGGCGGACTTCAGGGCTTCGTTGTCCGTCACTTCCCCGCGTGAACTGTTGATGAGGAACGGCGTGCGTTTCAAGCCTGCGAAAAACGGCGCATCGGCGAGATGAAACGTCCGGTCCGAACCGTCGCGCAGGAGCGGGACGTGGAAGGTGATGAAGTCGGCCTCCTCCTGAATCTGTTCGAGTGAAACGAAGTCGGAGGTCCCTTCTTTCCGTTCACGCGGAGGATCGTTGAGCAGAACGCGCATGCCGAGAGTTTCCGCGACTTTGGCGACGCGTGAGCCTACGTTGCCGGCACCGACGACACCGATGGTTTTTCCCGCGAGCGGATCGCGTTTCGTCTCTTCATGGATCAGCAGGAGCGAGGCGATGTACTGGGCGACGGAGTCCGCATTGCAGCCCGGGGCGTTCCGCCAGAGAATGTCGTGCGCGGCGCAGTACGCCGTGTCGATATGGTCGTATCCGATCGTTGCGGTTGCGATGAGGCGGACCGCCGTGCCGTCGAGCAGGTCGGCATTGCATTTCGTGCGGGTGCGGGTGATGAGGGCGTCCGCGCCGCGCAGGTCGTCCCGTGTGATTGCTGCGCCGGGCAGACGGATGAGTTCGGCGAGCCGGGCAAGCGGGGATTCGGCAAGAAACGGAATCTTGTCGTCCGCTGCAATTCGTATTTTTTTCATGATATTCTGATCCATCCGGTTTGATTTTCTTTTTTTCATCGTGTATTGTACTGCATGAAAACGAAAATTGCCACTCTGTTTTTGCTTTTTTTCGCGATTTTGTCCTTGCGCGGCGAGGACAGGACCGCAGTGTGCCGCTATGCGCGTGAGGCGGACGGCATTTACAGCCGTACCATGGCGCGGATCGCCGAGGGCTGGATCGGGGCGCGTGAAAATTTCGATTTCGCCATGCAGACCGTGAAAGACAAAGCGGTCAATGCGGAGCGCGAAGCGCGCGGCCGCGCCCGGCTGACCTATGAAAATGTCCGCGATGAAACCGTGCGCAAGACACGCGAGCTCTCCGACGACATTCAGAAGGAGACGGTGCGCCGCACCCGGGAAATTTCGGAAAGCGCCCGTGAAAGCATCTCGAACGCCGGACGCCAGGTTTCCCGGCAGTACCATGAAACCAGCGGAAAAATCCGCGAAAAGGTTCGGGAATGACGAAGACTCTTATTTCCGGTGCGCGTATTATCGACGGCTCCGGTTCTCCGGCGTTTCAGGGCTCGGTTCTGATTGAGGACGACCGGATCCGCGCGGTCTCCCGGACGCCGCTTGCGGTTGCCGATGCCCGGAATGTCGACGCTTCCGGTCTGGCGCTCGCTCCGGGATTCATCGATGTGCACGCGCATTCCGATCTTTCGATTCTAGCGGAGCCTGAAGCGGTCGGGAAAATTTCGCAGGGAATTACGAGTGAACTTTCCGGCAATTGCGGGCTTTCCGCGTTTCCGATCCGCACGGTGGAGGTTCGTGAGCATCTGGAAAAACTCTACCGGACCTACGGCGTTGCGCTGACATGGCGCGATTTTTCGTCTTATGCGGATGCCGTGACAGCAGCCCGTCCCGCAATCAACGTCGGCTTCCTCTGCGGACACAACACCCTCCGCGCCAATGTCTTCGGCTATGAAAACACGTCCGGAACTTCCTCCGGATGGGCGCGCGAACGCGATCTGCTCGCAGAGATGCTGGAGCAGGGGGCGCTGGGGTTTTCGACGGGACTTCTCTATACTCCCGGCAAGTTCGCACCGCCCGAGGAGCTGCGGATCGTCGCCTCCGCACTGCGCGGGTTCGATGCGCCGTATGCAACGCATTTGCGGAGCGAAGGCGATGCGCTGATTGAATCTCTGGAGGAGGCGCTTGCAATCGCCCGCGCAGGTTCCGGACGCCTCCAGGTCAGTCATCTCAAAACGGCAAAACCGCGGAACTGGCACAAGCTGGACGCCGCGTTGGCGCTGATTGAATCGGCGCGGCGCGAAGGTCTCCGGGTTTCCGTCGACCGCTATCCCTACACATTTGCGCAGACGAGCCTGAGCGTTGTTCTTCCGCCGCCTTACGACGGCATGACGGATGCGAAGATTCAGGAAACTCTCTCCGGTTCGCCGGAGGAAACGGAGCGTCTGGCGGAGGAACTTTCCCGCATGAATCTTCGCTGGGAGACGGTTCTTCTCTGTTCGACGCGTGTTTCCGGAATGATGCGGTTCGCCGGCGGTTCATTCGCCGAGCTTTCGGAAAAACTGCGTATGCCGCCGGAACGGATCTGCATGGATCTGCTCCGCCGGGATTCCGTCGGAACAATGGCGGCGTTCGGCGGGCTCTCTCCGGAAAATCTCACCCGGATTCTCTCCCGGGAATGGGTCTGCTGCGGGACGGATGAGACGGCTCGTCCGGTGTCCGGCCGGATCGGACGCTGTCATCCGCGCGGGTTCGGTTCGTTTCCGCGTTTCCTGCGTCTCTGCCGCGCCGCGGGAATTTCGCTGGAGACGGCGGTTGCGCGGATGACCTCGCTTCCCGCTTCGGTTTTCGGTTTGAACGGACGCGGCCGGATTGAACCTGGATATTTTGCCGATCTGGCGCTCTTCTCCGAAGCGGAATTCTGTGATTGCGCGGATTTCGCCTCGCCGCACGCGCTGTCCGCCGGACTCAACGCCGTTTATGTGAACGGCGAACTTGCGTTTTCCGGCGGAAACGTTCTGAACCGCGCGGGCCGGGTGCTCAGAAGGACGACGCAATCAGTCCGATGACGATCAGGATGATTCCGAACAGTTTGACTTGTCCGCACGGCTCTTTCAGGATGAACACGCCCGCGAGCACGCCGAGCGGCAGACTCATCTGGCGGAATGCCTGAATGTAGCTGACGTTCGTCACGAGCGGCATGGCGAGCAGGATCAGCGCATATGCGGAGGAGCTGAACACTCCGGTGATGTGCGGCCACGGCGTCTTGAGGAACAGCCGTTTGAATTCCGCTCGCTCCTGCTTCTGCGTCAGCACAAAAAGACCGAGCACGGCCGCCAGGCCGCTTTCCACAAGGAACAGATAGAACAGCGAAGTGACGAGACGGGAGTCATGATTGTCCGGGAGTTCCTTCAGAATTTTTGCCGCCTCGCTGTCGAAGATCGTGTAGACGGTGACGCCGGCCGCGATCAGCAGAACGAAGAAGAGCAGCGGCGTGCAGTAGGTTTTCCAGTGGAATTCACGGAAACTTTTGAGCGGCAGGAACAGACAGCCGATGGAGATCAGCGCCATTCCGCCCAGCGCGAACGCGTCCGGCGTCTTGCCGAGCCCGAACGAAATCGTCACCGCCGCGGTCAGCAGAACGGGGAGGGAGCGTCCGAGGGGATAGACGAGGGAGATATCCCCCCTCCGGTATCCGTACGCAAGCCCGATGCAATAGAGCATTTCCCCGAACCAGCTGAAAGCGAGAATCCGCCAGAATCTCCCCGGCAGGGCGGAACATGGGATTCCGGAATGCAGGAAGAATCCGAACCAGATCAGCGCCGCCGTGGCGCTTGACAGCATGTAGAACGCCGCCGACGGCGTACTCTTTTTGCTGATGAAGTTCCAGCCCGCATGAAGAAACACGGAAACGAAGATCAGCAGAAACGCGGTCAGAGTCATTTCCCACCGTCTCCGAAGGATTTGCGGCGGTATTCCTCCACTCGGTTTCCGAGGGCGTCGAGCGCGGTTTTCGCTTCAGGATTCCCCGCGAGAATTTCCTGCATGAGCGCGCCTTCCACCGAGCAGAGACGGGTCTGGGCGGGGAAATAATTTTCGACGAGAAACGCGATGTAGCGTACCAGACGGTAGTCGGCGACGACGTTCGGGACTTTGTCGTACATCACTTCAACGGCCGCGCACTTTCCGTTCCGCATGGCGTCGATCAGGTCGGGAAGTTCGCTTGACTTCGCGAGTACGACGGTGTAGTAGCGGAACGCCAGCTGGTCGCAGTCGGTTCCGTGGGAATCGCTGACTCCGGCGACGGGGAAGCCGTTGCCCTGCGCAACCTCCTGATAGTAGCGCGCAATCTGGCAGTTGTTGGAACGCCACTGATCGTCGTAGAAGCCGCCGATGACTTCAAAAATATCAAATTTTCTGCGTTTGAATACCGCGTCGGAGAGAAATGTGCTGATTTCATATTTATGAGTCTGCCAGTACGGATGGCAGAACATGGCGAGTCCGCCGCCTTCGCGGATGCGGTCGAACACCCATTCGCTGGAGGCGACGGGGAAACCGTTTTCGTTTTCCGGAATGAATCCGGCGGGGAAGGAACGGAGGATTTCCTCAACCTCGTTCCGGTAGCGTTCCGGATCGCTCTTTGCAAGGTCGTTGACGCTGAACGAACCGCCGAAGTTGATGATATGGATATTGTTGTCCGGCGCGTGCACCTCTTCGCCGGGGAAGAGCCGGAAGCCGTTTTTCAGATTTTTCCAGTATTCGATGGCGCGGAGAGAGGGGGCGTAACGGAGGTGGTCGGTCACGGCAATGAAATCAAACCCCTCTTCGCGGTAACGGGCGGCAACGTATTCGGGAGCCTCGCGTCCGTCGGAGCAGACGGAATGCAGATGAATGTCTCCGCGGTAGGGGCGCAGAGCCATGAGGTCCGGCTTGAGGGAATAAACATTGAGATGAACATTGACTTCATCACGCGGGAGCCATTCGGAAGATTTTTCCCGTGCGGGGAGTTTGCGGATATGGAGAGTGAGGTTGTGCTCCTGTTCACCTGCGAAATAGATGTTCAGGACGAGGGAGCCATTGCGGACTTCCGCCGACCGGACCGCGTTTTTTTCGCCTTCGGGCGAGTGATTTCCGGCTTCGTTGAGCCCGTCGACCGGATGATAAATGATTTCAATGTTTTCAACGGGCGGCAGCTGCGCGTGAGCGGCGCGCGGTGTGATGCGGATTTCCGAAACCTGATCGGCGGGGACGATGCGTGGAAAAACGTCGAAATAGTCGGAAAAAATCTTCATTTCATTCTCCTTTTTTTGAAATGTCGCTTTTCTTTTACATGATGTGTGCTAATGTATCAGAGATTTTGCGTATTGCAACGGGAAAAACGAAAATAAATGATGTCGCTTTTTTACGACATGGAGGGATTGTGAACATTGTCGACCAGCTTGCGCGGCTGGGGCTGAACGGACGCCAGGCGCGGGTCTATCTCGCGATGCTCCAGCTCGGTCCGGCTTCGGCGATTGAGATTGCAAAGCATACGAAATTCAAACACCCGACCGTTTATGACGTCCTGGACGTTCTGGAGGAGCGCGGGCTGATTACGGAGTCGCTGGTGGATGGGCGGAAGGTGTTTGCTCCGGAGGATCCCTCTGCGTTTCTGCGGATTGAGGAGGAGCGGAAGAGCGCGCTGGAATCGGTTCTCCCGGATTTGCGGAATCTCTATCTTGGCGGGACGCACCGGACGCGGATTCATTTTTACGAAGGCCGCGCGGGCGTGCTGGCGGTCCGTTCCGAGTTGCTGAATGTGAAATCGAAGGAATATTTTTATTTCGGCGCGGTTCAGGAGATGATGCGGCTGTCGTCGCCGGAAGAGGAGCTTGCGTATACACAGGAGCGCATCCGGCGCGGAATCCGTTCGTGGTCGATCCGCAACCGGGAACGCGAAGTCGCGCTGGAGTGCATGCAGCCGGGCGAAGCGAATCTGCGCTGTGTCCGTTATTTCCCGCGTCCGATGAGCGATTCCGTTTCGGGCTTTTATATTTATGACGACAAGATCATGGTGAGTTCGGCGCTGAAGGAGAATTACACGGTGATCATTGAGAGCCGGGAGCTTTTCACGCTGATGAAAGCGCTCTGGCAGTGCATCTGGGAGATCTCGGAGGAGCCGTA
>URNE01000153.1 GCA_900549045.1 uncultured bacterium
TGGAAATCCTTTGCCGGATACCAGTCCGCAATGGCTTTCGCATCAATGAAACACTCAGGCTTCATCCAGTCTGCATAGGTCTTGCGGCACTCGATTACCAGCTCTGCTTCGGCGATTGCAGGAGCGGCGACACTCTGTGCGGCCTCGGCAGTCAGCCCCGTCTCCTTGAACTTGTCGAACTGCGCACCCGATTTCGAACCGAAAAACTTCAGAGCATCCTTCCACTCCGGTCCGAACGCGCTCAGCGTGAAGCTGTCGCCATTCTCCAGAAACGGGAGCGTATGGCGCTGCGGGCGGACCACGACCATTGCAAACGGCTTCCCCCAGAGCGTGCCGAAGGATCCCCAGCTGATCGTCATGCCGTTGTACTCTCCCTTCGCGAAATCGCCTGCGGAAAGAATGAACCAGCCTGTGTTGAAAATCTCAAACGGCCGGGCTTTGAGCTCGGAAAAGGTGATTGGTGTGCGTTTCATCTTATTTCTCCTTGATTTTGATGATCATGTCGTTGGAATTGGCGCGCAGAGCCGGGGCGTAGACGCCGCGTCCCGTCGCGGGAAGGGCGGTATAGGAACCGTCAAACCGTGCGCGGATGCGGTAGCGGATCGCGCAAACGCCGCGCGTCAGATTGCGCAGATAGAAGCGCGGACCCGCCGTCCGGAACTCCGCATAGATTGACGGCAACCGCGAAATATAGCCGCTTTTCGGATTCACGTACTCAAAACCAGCGGGCAGGTGGTCCGCAAATTCGGTGTAGTCATAATCGTTTTTCGCGGACGGGATCAGCTCCACTTCCACAATGTCGCCAGGTTTGACGGATGAGAGATCGTTGAGCGGAATCCGTTCTTCCGCCTCGCGGCGCACGGAAACGGAGTGTCCGAAGCGGTCTGGAATTGTTCCCTTGCTCTGCGCCGGAACAATCAGCCAGAAACGCCGCTGAAGGGTCAGCTCAAGTCCGGCGGAGGATATGCGCTGTTCGCGCGTGAAATACGAAAGCATTCCATAATACATAACCGCACCGTTTCCCATGCAGGATATCTCCAGTTTGTGCGTGCCGGGAAGCAGCAGTTCCGCCGGAACAACCGCGCGGAAATCTTTCTTCCAGAGATTTTCTT
Organism: uncultured bacterium; assembly: GCA_900549045.1. Taxonomy (GTDB): domain Bacteria; phylum Verrucomicrobiota; class Lentisphaeria; order Victivallales; family UBA1829; genus UBA1829. The sequence goes on from URNE01000153.1 coordinate 1,113, forward strand.
CCGTAATGCGGAACGAAGACACCGTCAATCCGTCAATTTTGACGGATACTTCATTGTCCGGGGCTCCCTCCCCTGAAATTTGAATGTACCGGGCGAGCACCCCGACAGCCTCCCCGAGAGCCCGCAGGGAAGTGCGCGACGGAGCGTTGCGCAGGTTGATCGTCAGATAACGCGCCACAGCTTCCGTCAGACGGCTCTCAGGTTCCGTGCGCAGCAGCAGTTCAAGATATGCCGCCTGAGCAGCCGTTTCGTTTCCGCTCCAGCTGAAGCGCCATGCCGTCGGGATATTGAGATACGCGGTTCCCAGTTGTTCCTCACGCCGCAGCAAACCGGAAAGTTCCTTCAAAATGGTTTTCTGTTCCGCTGAACCGTCCTCAAGCGCGAGTCCAAGTGTTGCCAGACCGAGCGGGGAAAGCTGTTCCCGCTGGTTGAAGACCAGCTTTTCAAGCTCCGCCGAACGCTTCCCCGCACGCGCCAGAGTGCGCAGCAGCAGAGCATTGGAATCCCGCGCAAGGAACTTGGCGGATGCGGCACGCCGCCGCGCTTCGGCTTCAAGCCACGCTATGCCGCGCGAAAGTACGTGGGCGTCAACCTCACCGCGCCTCATCTCCTTCGCATCAAGCAGGGCATTGACGACCGTAGCCGTGGTATCCGCCCAGGAATATTCGCCGTGACCGCTGAACCATCCCCAGCCGCCGTCGGAATTCACCATTCCCTGAATCATTTTGAGTGAAGATGCTATCACGCGCTCCATACTTTTTTCCAGGCTGACGGGCTTCGCGGAAGAGCGGTTGAATTTTCCATAAATCTCCTTCCGGACGTCCGCGCGGCGGAGCGCGGTTTCAAGCGGAATATTCATTTTCCGGAATGCTTCCGCCGCCTTCAGTGCAGGCAGAAAACGCGTGACTACGCCGAAAACATTTTCCGAGTCGTCCGTCAAAAGTGACGGGAGCAGATCAACCATGGCAACCGCCGCTCCGGGAGCGAAATCAATCGCAAGTTCAGCTCCTCCGCGAATCTCCGAAGGAACTGTGCAGCAGATTGTCGCTGTCTGATTCTGAATCCGTCCGGCAAACGGCACATGCTTCTGAATGCCGCGAACCTTTACCGGAAGAGAGAGCGAAACACCGTCCGCCAGTTTTCCGTCAATGCGGACTGTCAGGGCAGGCTTTGCCACCCCTTCCCGCTCCGCGCGGATAAGGAAGGGCAAAGTCACCGATACATCCGGCTCGACAGTGACGGTCCGGCTTTCGGAAATGACGGATATCTCTTTCCCCTGAACTGTTAGTCCGACATTTGCGCGGACAGACTGTTTTGAGTAGTTGTGAACCACCGCAAGCACATCTGCCGTATCACCTTCCGTCAAAAATGACGGCATCTCAAGACGTGCGATGATCTCTTTGGAAACCACGAATTCCGCCCTCGCCTCGCCGACGCTGCTGCGCTTGCCGATGCTCCATGCGCGGACCACCCACGAGGTCAAATTGTCCGGAACCGGAACCATCACGCGAACCCTTCCGTCACTGTAGAACTCATGCTGTCCGATCCAGAAAATGCTGTCGGCAAAATCGGAACGGATAAACGCCTCATCCGTCTCCGGCGCCGCCCCCATGCCTTCCGCCATCGGCGCCGCAGAAACCGCTTTTGATTTATACATCACACTGTTCGATCTCAACGACCCGCCCACATCGCTCATATCAGAATAGACAACGGGATTCCAAAAACCGAAAAATCTCCGCATTTCATCTTCGGAGTAAGGCCATAAATCTGCAAGTATTCCACTCCGCAGATTCAAATAGAAGAACCGCTTCCAGCGCCAGAAGAACTGCTGAATCGAAGGAATGTTGTTCCCCGCAACAGCCTCCAGGGACTTGTCGTAAACCGTCAAGGCGAACACTCCGGAAACGGGCTTGCCGTTCAGATCCGTTATCGTCAAATCCACCGGAACCGTGGTGCGCGGACGCGCCGGCTGTTTCGGAACGCTCAGCTTTACATTCAGCATGCGCTTTTCCGGCGGAATGCAGATCTGTTTCGTCACATGATGAACCGTGCCATTGCGAATGGTGGCTGCGGCCGTGAAAATATTCGGCTGGTCCGCTTCCGTTACTTTATGCATGACAAGAGCGGAATAACCTTTCAGCTTCAAATGGCGCATCGTTTTGCCCAGGTAAAAATAAACATCGGCATTCGGACGGTTGGCGGAAATCAGAATCTTCACCGTTTCGCCAGGCCTATATATCGGCTTGTCGAGCGATATTTCTATCGGAAGTTCGGAGAACATGCCTTCCGCACCGTTATCTTCGGTGATGCGGACAATACACGCGGCGGAGTCTTCACCGCCATCCTTTCCGCGAAACTCCGCAACCGCGCGGTAAACGCCGGCAAGGTTCGTCACAAATGACGGAGTATCGCCGTTTTTAAATGAAATAGAGCGTAAAACCGGTCCGTCATTTTCATATTTCAGGTTGTCGGAAAGTTTTGCTCTATACAAACGGATCACGCCGATACCCTCCACCGGCTTTCCGTTCGGATCGACGGCCTCCACTTTCAGCGTTGTCACTTCATCCGGCCGGCGGAAGCCGTTGACCGCGTAAACAAACAGCTTGAACGGTTTTGCCGCCGCAATCAGCGAACCGGAAGCGGAAACGACTTTGCGGGAGGAATCCGTCACATCCGCCTTGACGGCATAACGGTAATTCCGCTCTTTCCGGTCCGCGGAAAGCTTCGTCGGAATGCGAATGGAAAACGTTCCGTCCGCCGCGGTTTTTCCGGAAAATTCCGTTACAACCTCGCGGTCGGAATACCATGGCAGGCATTTCCAGAGATAACAGGTCGACGGCAGTTCGTAGCCGTTGCCGTAAAGCCAGGAGAAGGGGGAAACAAGCGGAATGTAGCTCCCGGAAACCTCACGGGTCACCGTTCCTTTCACCTCCGCTCCGGGAACGGGTGCGCCGAAGTAATAATCCGCACGAAGCGTCGCCGTCACCGTTTCGCCGATACGGACCGGTTTCGAGGGAATGTCGAGTTTCACCTCGTATTCCGGCTTCTTATACTCTTCCACGCGGAACGCAACGCTGCCGAACTGCTCCGCTTCGATGCCGTAATGCCCGAGCGCCGCCTCTTCCGGAACCGTAAACCTGCCGGAAAACGCCCCTGTTTCGGGGCTGACGGGCATTTTTGACTTATAGAAAATCTTTCCACGCGGCTCGCGGACCTTAACCGTCACAAACGACGGATACATTTCCGTCATTTCCGTATAGGAAGCAAGACGAATGAAACCGGAAAATTTCACTGTATCCCCCGGTTTGTAAATCGGACGGTCGGTCAGCATGAATGCGCGAGAACGCGCGTCAATGACCGGATTTCTGCTCGATACCGGACTCCATCCGCTGTAGAACGCATATTTTCCGTTGAACTCCGCGAACGCCCAGAAACGATTCATCTTCTTTTCCAGCGGCACATCAATTGATCCGTCATTTGCGGAAATGACGGAGAAATCCTTCGTCACAATCCGGACTCGTCCATGTTTTTTCATTTCCTCCGGATTTCTCGAATAGACGGTGCGGAAGAAACGGAAATCAACCTTTTTTCCGGCAACCGGGGCGCCGTCCGATGCACGGTTCAAAAGCAGTTTCGGATCCATCATGTTTGAATTGGTGAGGGTAAACATGTAATCCGTCATCCAGACAATGATCTGACTGGTATTGCCGTCTTTGAGAGCAACGGTGACAAGCCACGCTCCGGCGTTTTTCAGCGGCAGCGGAATCTTTGTTTCCGTTTCCGCATGACGCGGCAGGGGATTGAGTTTCAGCGGAATCTTCGCAATCACGGGTCCGATCACGCCGGAATATTCCTTCTGAAGACGCGGAACGGGAAGCGAATAAAGATCGTAAACCTCGCTTTTCTGCGGTTTTGAGTGTGCGGCAAGCAAAGCTTTCATCAGCTTCGCTTCGTCAATCCGCTGAACAGAAACCTCTCCGGATCTGGCGTTCCGGAAACAGAATTTAAGTTCGGGTTCCCTTCCTGCGGGAAGAATGCGGAGAGACTCAAGCGAACCGAAATTGCCGGAAATCTGCCGCACAAGCTCCTTGTCGCCGGCGCGGCGCGCCATCTCCAGAGCCTTATCCATCTGTCCGCGTCCGAGGTAAATATCCGTGAGAGTCCGCCAATCCTTCAGCTTTTTGCAGAGCAAAATAAAATTGTGTTCATCGGGCATCCGGAAACGCAGAATGCCGTTGGCAAGCCGCGCGATCGTTTCGGAATCGGAAAGAGTTTCAAGAACCCGGCGGCTTTCCGCATCGATTTGCTTCATCTGAAACTGACTGACAAGAAAATCAGCGTAAATCTTATCCGCCGCAGTGTTTTTCCGGTCATGCGCGAGCTTGCGGAAAAACTGAAAACGTTCCCCGTCGTTTGCCGCATCGTCATATGATTTCGGAGTATTGTAGAAAGCCGGAAGGCCGTTTTTGCCAACCGGCGGCCAGGAACGGGAAGGACTCCATCTTGTCTCTTCGTAATCGGGCAGAGAACCGAGATCCGTCTTCTGCTGAAGTTTCCATGAGTTGCAATCATTCCGTCCGGTAAACCAGAGCGCGGCGAATTTCGCGTAAAATTCCGCCGGAAGCGCATCCGGATTCCCACGGTAAAGGCGATCGAACAGACGCAACAGCCGGACGCGGTCGCGCTCCGCGCAATCCAGATACACACCGTATCCGCCACGATTGTATCCGCGCGTAAAACTTTCACCGATACGGTATCCGTAACTTGGAATCACTCCCGCTTTGTCGTACAGAGCAAGAACAACCGGCACGCTTTCGGCATATTTTGCACGCACGAGTTCCAGCAGAAAATCAAACTCTTTCGGTTCATTCATCAGGGAGAGCCGCCGAAGCGCGGACACGAGATTTTCCGCATTCTGTTTTTCCGTGGTTCCAGTGGGAGGATTCAGCAGAAGTTTTTTGTAATGCAGATAATTCTCCGTTCCGCTTTCCGCCGCAACCGGGCTGATCACAGGAGCATCCAGAGCGGATACATTCACCGCCAGAGAAAAAAGCAAGGGGAGCAGCAGGTATTTCATAAAAAAAAGTTCCTTCGTATTT
>URNE01000154.1 GCA_900549045.1 uncultured bacterium
TAGGATGAAAATATATTTTCACATGCCGCGCTTCATGCTGGCTGTATTTTTATTGACAGGCGCATTTGCACTTTCCGCGCAAAATGGAGCGGCATCCGCTCTTGAACCCGCCCGAATCGCCATTCTGCAGGAGGATTACAGAACAGCGGCAAAAGAGGCGTCGAAACTCTATTTCGCCTCGTCCGATCCCGCCGTTGCGGAAGAGGCGCTCCAGCTCTCCATCAGCGCAAACCTTGCGATCCGCAACGCCGGAAACAAGGTTTCCGATTCCTTCAGCATCCGGATCGGCAAAGCTTCAAAACGTCTTCTGGTCCTGACGAAGGAGGAGACCGTCTACCGCTGCTTCGACGTGGAGTGCGGAGCGGATTTCTCCGTTCCGTCCGGCAGTTTTACGGTCGGTCCGAAGCTTGCATATCCGAATTTTGAACTGAACGGACAGTTTTACAAGTTCAACCAGCCGGGCAACACGCTCGGCAGCCGCTGGATTGAACTGCGCAATGAGGAAGGAACGCCTGTCTCCGGAATTCACGGAGAAGCTCCGCGGACCGCAGAATCCGAACACCTGTTTTTCCGTCTGAAGAATTCAGACATCAATGAAATATTCGTGCTGCTTTCCGAAGGCGGCACGGTGCTCGTCATGTAAAACCGACGGCTAACGAAGGAGTTTTTACGAATATGTCAATCGTCAATCTGGAATTTGAAAAACCGATCGCGGAGCTCGAAGCGAAACTGGCGGAATGGGAATCTCTGAGTTCCTCCAGCCATATCGACGCCGCCGTGGAGATCAAGGCGCTCAAAGTCAAGATCGAAGAGATGAAGAAGAACATCTACGGGTCCCTCTCCGCATGGCAGCGCGTCCAGCTTGCGCGTCATCCGAACCGTCCCTACACCCTTGATTACATCGAACGCTTCTGCACCGATTTTCTTGAATTCCACGGCGACCGCAGATTCGCGGACGACGCGGCGATCGTCGGCGGCTTCGCGAAGATCGACAATATTCCCGTTATGGTCATCGGCACGCAGAAAGGACGCAACACCAAAGAAAACGTCATGCGCAACTTCGGCTGCCCGCATCCGGAAGGATACCGCAAAGCCCTGCGCCTGATGCAGATCGCGGAAATGGCGCGTCTGCCGATCATCACCTTTATCGACACCCCGGGAGCGTTCCCCGGTGTCGCTTCCGAAGAACGCCACATCGGCGAAGCCATCGCGGTCAATCTGCGCGAAATGTTCTCATTCACCGTCCCCGTCATCTGCGTGGTCATCGGGGAAGGCGGATCCGGCGGCGCGCTCGCCATCGGCGTCGGAAACAAAGTCATGATCATGGAAAACGCCTACTACTCCGTCATCACGCCGGAAGGCTGCGCTGCGATTCTCTGGAAAGACCGCGCCTATTCCGCTCAGGCGGCGGAAGCACTGAAACTTACCGCGCACGACCTGCTCAAGCTCAAACTCGTCGACGGCGTCGTCGAGGAACCGCTCGGCGGAGCTCACAAGGATTACGACGCGGCTGCCGAAAGCCTCAAAAAAGCGGTTCTCGCCGCGCTCAGGGAATTTGACGGCTGGACGCCAGAGCAGCTTAAAAACCAGCGTTATGAACGGTTCCGCAACGTCAAGTTCTACGCGGAGCCGAAGAAATCCGGAAAAGCCGAAGCGGAGAAATAACACGATGTTCAAAGGCTCCCTGGTCGTAAGACCGGCGCGCTACACCCCCGAAAAAGGGTTGCATCACGCCGAGAACACCGACGTCCACCGCATCTGGGCGCTCCTCGGAGGTTATGCGAAGGAGCGTCTGCTCCTCCCCCGAACCGCCGAGGATATTCAGGAAAAAATCGGCAACTTCCGCATTGCGGAACTCGACGGGGAGTTCGTCGGCTGTATCGCGATCCGCGACTACGGACTTTCGCTCTACGAAATCCGATCCTTCGCGGTCGTCCCCGAACACGTCGGACAGGGCATTGGCTCCGAAATCCTTGCGGGAATCATCCGCCAGATGAAGGAGGCGGGCGTTCCCGCCCGTCTCTTCTCACTCACCTACCGGGCTCATTTCTTCATGCGTCTCGGTTTCCGGATCGTGGACAAGAACATGTTTCCCGGCAAAATATGGAGCGACTGTGCAATATGCAGCAAGAAGGACAACTGCGACGAGACCGCGGTTCTGATGGAATTTCTCTGACCCGTCGCCGACGCACCCCGGAAGCCGTCGCCGACGCCGCCTCCGCGGTGCACGACGGCTGCACCGACCTTTTTGTCTACGGCACACTCCTGAGCGACCGCCATGTCAAGCTGATTCTCGGCCGCCGCGTCGAAACGGAACCGGCGGTTCTCAACAACTACATGCGCATTGTACCCCCGGGCGCTTTCTTCTTCATCGTCCGCCAGAAAGGTTCCCAGGTGCGCGGACGCATCCTCAAAGCTCTCACGCCCGAAGAGCTTGCTCTGCTGGATGCCTTCGAGGATGAAAAGAAACTCTACTTCCGCCGCCGCGTCGTTGTCCGCGACTCCGCGGGGGAACGCCGCCGGGCGGAAACGTATATCGGCAACGTCTCCGCGCTTCAGAAATCCTTCGGGGCGGAAATTCAGTTTGAAGACCGCTACAATCTTTACCTGGAACGCAAAATCAGCTCCACGCTCAACGGCATAGCGCCCGAACCGGGAAAAGAATCGGAAATTTCCAGGCGCGCCATGCAGGAACTCATGGGGTCCGAAATCGACCAGCTCATTCAGTCGCATTTCGACGGCGATTACGTCTGCAACTATCTTATGCTCCAGGCGTTCACCGGCGCCCAGCCGCCCGATCTGAACAAAGTCTTCGCAAACTGCGGGATCCATCCCTACGCGGATTCCTACATGGAGCTTGTCTGCAAACACATCATCTTCAACCAACTCGCGGAAAAGCTCCGCCATGAATTCCACGACGCCGTCCGTGTCGCACATAAATATTTCCGGCACGGAGTGACCATTCTGCTGGCGTTTCTCTACTACAATTCCAACAGGCGGAAAATCAAAAAGCTCATGCAGACGAAACAGCTCGACGCGGCTGTTCCGGGCCGTTCCTATCGCGAGTATGCGGAGCTCTGCATCACCGTCGCAGATGAAATCTACGACCACCGGAAGATGCAGGACATTGTGGACTACGTCGGCTTCAACTGGCATTCCACGCCGACACCGCTCGGAGCGGAACTGGAATTCAGCTGTCTCGGCTCCCGCGCCGTTTATGCGGAACCGGGGGAGGACAGCCGCTTCGATTCCTTCAACTGGTTCAACGATTTCGATCTCCGCCGCCGTATGTGGCGTCTCGGCGGACATGTCGATGCGCATCGTCCGCTCACCGCCGGAACAACCAGCCGCAACCGCGGGTTCCTGGAATACGCGCTCGGACGCTTCAACATCATCGGCGACCTCTCGCGTCCGCTGTTCGACTGTCCGTGGGCGATGTCCATGGTCATCAACGAAGCCGTGAAATTTCTCGAAATTCCGACGCACAGCCTGCACATCTCCATGGAACTTCCGAAAATCAACGGGAAGACCGCCATCACCGACCGGCCGCACAAGGAAACCGACCTGGTCTGCCTGCTTCTGCTCGGCGGCGACCTGCGCCGCGACGAAAACGGAATTCTCCGCGAATGGCGCATCTTCAACAATGAACTCGACACCAATTGCGCCGGCAGCCTGAATTTTTCCGACCGCAAACATCACTACACCCGTTCCGGCGACGAATCTTCCGCCTCCGACGTCATGGAATACAAGTTCCTCCGTCTGAAGTCCACCGAAACCGACTACGCCAAGATCATCATCGCCCTGAAAGATTATCAGATTGAAACCTGCGCCCGTCCGATCACCATTCCGCGCGCGGGACAGCCGGAACTTCACGAACAGATTTTCCTCCGGCGCTGGGCGGCGCACCCGCAGTGCATTTCCCGGCGCGAAATCAACTCATTCGTCGAAACCGTCGAACGCGGGATGTGCAAAGAGCACAAATCGCTCAAGCTCGACAAACGCAAAAACGCGCTTCTGGAAAACCTTACGGAAACGCTGATTGAAAGGAACCAAAGTGTCGCACAAGGCTGACAACAGACCGATCGGCGTGTTCGATTCCGGACTCGGCGGGCTGACCGTCGCCGCCGCCATGAACCGCGCTCTCCCCGATGAAGACATCCTTTATCTCGGTGATACCGCCCGTGTGCCGTACGGCGACAAATCCGTGGATTCCATCCGCCGTTTTGCCCGCGAAGACGCCGCGTTTCTGCTCGACCGCGGAGTGAAAATGATCGTCGTCGCCTGCAACACCGTCTCAGCGGTTGCCATGGAGCCGCTCCGCCGTCTCTATCCGGAAGCGCATATCCTCGGCGTGCTCGACGCCGGCATCCGCGCCGCGCTTGCCGCAGCGCCGGAACGAATCGTCATCACCGGAACCCGCGCGACCGTCAGCAGCGACGCCTACCGGCGCGGCATTCACAGACAGGCCCCCTCGATCATCGTCGAAAGCATCGCCTGTCCACTCCTCGTCCCGATGGCGGAGGAAGGCGTCACCGACGATTCGATCGCCCGCGCGGTTCTTGACATCTATCTGCACAATGTCCGCCTCAATCCGCCCGATGCGCTCCTGCTCGGCTGCACCCACTATCCGCTCTTCAGGGAGACCATCCGTTCCTACCTCGGCGGACAGGTTCCGATCATCGACAGCGCCACCGCATGCGCGGATCATGTGCAGGAATTCCTGCTCCGCAACAATCTTTCCGCGGCGAAGGGCAAAGGCAGCAAATGCCGTTTCTTCTTTACCGATCTGCACTCGGAACTTCCCGCGCACGCCGCCAGGTTCCTCGGACGTCCGCTCGAACGCGTGGAAAAAATTACACTCGGCGAAGAATAAGGCTTGAAAAACATCATTTGACATGCTATCTTTCCGCTCTCTAATGTAAAGGGGGAATTTATGACTCTCAAAAAATGGATCCGGCAAAAATACCTTTTCCTGTACTCAAAGATTTTAAAAGAAAAGGCGACGCCCGAATACATCGCCCGCGGCTGGGCGATCGGCATGTTCTACGGCTGTCTCGTTCCGTTCGGACTTCAGCTTGCCTGTTCCATCCCGACCTCCTTTCTGCTGAAGGGAAGCAAAATCGGCGCGACGTTCGGAACGCTCCTGACCAACCACTTCACCGTCTTCGTCATCTATCCGGCTCAATGCTGGGTGGGAAACAAGCTCATGGGGGGTGACCTCTCCTACGCGAAAATCGAAGAGGCAATGATGGACGTCATCTCGAAAGGCAGCTGGGCGGCTCTGCTCGCGCTCGGCGGCGAACTCGTCGCCGCCTTCTTCATCGGCGCGGCAATCCTGACCGCCGTCATGACCCCCGTCACCTACTTCGGCGTGCTTCATCTGGTCCGCCGTTACCGCAAGGCGAAAGAGAAGAAAAAAACGGCCCTATGAATGCAGAGGAACTCCGCCTGGAAGTGCTCCGCCGGCTGCACGGAGTCGACAATGCCGAACAGGAATCCGGCTGGATCGTCTCACGGGCTGCCGCCATCCCGGTCATGGAGTTTTTCTTTCAGAAACGCCCGCTGGATGACTCCGAAATCCAAAGTGCGTACGCCATGACGGACCGCCGGCTCAACGGCGAACCGCTCCAGTACATTCTCGGCGATGAATACTTCGGCGAACTGCTGCTGAAGGTCGGTCCCGGCTGTCTGATTCCGCGTCCGGAAACTTTCGGAATCGTGGAGACTCTTCTTCCGCAGATCCCGCGGAACGGAACCATCTGCGAACTCGGCGTCGGCTCCGGCGCAATCTCCCTCTCGCTTGCCTACGCGCGGGAGGACCTAAAAGTGTACGGCTCCGAACTCTCCCCCGATGCTCTCCGATGGGCGCAGCGCAATCTTGCGGCATACGAATTCAAAAATGTTGAATTCCGTTCCGGCTCCCTCTTCGAACCCTTCCCCGGAATGCGGTTCGACGCCGTCGCCGCAAATCTGCCGTACATTCCACGCGAAGAAAAACCGAATCTTCAGCGCGAAGTCCGCGATTTTGAACCGGACGTCGCCCTGTTTGCCGACGACGGCGGAACCGCCCTGATCCGCCGGGCGATCCGGCAACTCGACGCTCACCTTGTCCCCGGCGGCGTCGCAATGTTCGAGATGGGCGCGGAACAGACGCGTCCGCTTCTGAATTTTGCCGCATCTCTCCCCTTCCTCGCCGAATCCATGA